>JAHEZR010000031.1 GCA_023251005.1 Ignavibacteriota bacterium
ACTTTTCATTCAGGGTGCGATAGCTCGCCAGTGCTGCTGGGAGATCCCCCGCTTTCTTCTGGCACCGTGCGATCCGGTTGAGCAATTCGCTCCGCAGCCCACGATCCCCTATGCGATTGTACAGGTTCCAGTATCTCTCGATGGCCCTGGCGAAATCCTTCTCCACAAACTCATAATGTTCAGCTCTCTGAAAGGTCGTATCGCGCAATGCACGAGATGCTGGAGGATTCGCAATTGCAGGATGGAGAGCAAAGAGAGGTCTCGCTGCCGGAAAAACTACCTCGCCGCTAGCCTTCACAACAAAAGGTTCTCTGATGAGTGGATGTTCACTGGTGAGTTTCTTCCATTCGGTCTCTGGAATTCGCTCCATTCGATCGACCGATGAGAGTGCGAAAGTTTGGAGAGACCCCTCGGCTGCTTCGAGAACTGCATCTACACCAGCGATGACCGAACGAGCTAGAGCTTGCTGCTCCTCCTTGAGGTTCTTGCGCATTAGCTCGGTTTCGTTCTTCAGCGCGCGGATCGCGAAGAAGCCAAGGACAAGGCTTGGAAGAGCAATCGTGAAAATGAACAGGACAACGATACGCTGGCGTTTTACAAGCAGTTTCTGAGCACCGGATTTCATAGCGGGGTTGAAAAAGGTCTTGGCTTGGTACTCTAACGAGCCACGTTCATCGGCGCATCAACGTTTGGTGAAGAAGCAGTGAAGCTACCGTGAAGTTCTGATTTCCAGAGAATACAGCCCAGGATTCTCTTCTTGGTTCTTAACTCTATGAGTGCCATAAGTCAGATGGAGAATTAAAGCCGAGATTTCCAGTTCGCCACAATGTCTTCAGCAATGTGGACTTCGTTACCTACAACACTACTAGGAATCGGATCCGGAAAGTTTCGCGGACAGCATGCATTCGCTTTCATGTTGTTCAGCTGCCAGTTGGCAGGACAGTTTCCGCACTTGATAGAGGCGCCTTCGATGGAAAACGTCGTCGCATTGTCTGGCTCGCTGCGGCTGATCGCTGTCACGAGTCTGCCTTCACCGGAGATGTACGCTAAAACCGGAGTTACACTCGAACGACCCTGGTACTGGATCCTGACCAGTCGGTATTTTTTTATTTCATAAAATGAGAAAATAATGTTTCCATTTTCCACGCGAGAGTGGATATCCGTCATTTCGATTTTCGCATTCGTATAATCAATAGGCTGGGTGACAATGGCTTGTTGGGAAATGACTGGATGATCCGTTCGTGTGAGCTCACGTAGAAAAGTCGTAAGCCCAAACACCAGTAATAACCCGATGAATCCAGTAACAATCAGTCGCGACCTGGGGGACCAACTGCGATTCGGCTGGGCCTTGACCGGAGATGACGGCCTTGCGGCGGCTTTGCCGCATTGAGGACAGAAGTGGATATCTTCGTTGACCTCTTGACCGCAATTCGTGCAGTAACGCATTTCTTAGCTAGGGATTGAGACAAACTTAGAACTGCTGGTTGACGGCATACCTTCGTTTCAGTTTAAGCCGCGATCCTCGAGGTCGCACAGGTTTTCCTCGCCGAATCTAAACAAGATTTATCGAAACTTCAACTTAGAACTCGTCCTTGATTCTCTTCATCGAAATTTCTATACTGAAGAAAAGTTTGGAATGAAATTGACTAGATTCTTCGAGAGCGCCAAGAACTCAATCAAACGAGAGACTTCCGGTGTCGCAATCCCTTTCATCGCCTTCGGGGCAGCATTAAACCTATCATTTGGGCAAGTCGTGGGACTCCTCAAGCTCCCCCTGTATCTCGACTCCTTGGGAACAGTTTTAGTAGCAATCCTTTGTGGTCCTTGGGCGGGGGTCATCGCTGGCTGCGTTGCCAATACAACAGCAAGCATCATGTTCAGTCCACCAATGTTATTTTTCATTCCTACAGTTGCAGTCATCGGCGCGTTTACGGGAATATGGGCAAGGCGTGGATTTTTCAGGAAGTGGTACACTGTGCTCGCTGGTGGTATCCTGCAGGGAATCCTCGCGGCGATCGTATCAGCTCCAATCTCGGCTTATCTATTCAGCGGAATAACGATGGGAGGAACGGATTTTCTCGTCATGTACTTTCGGTATGTGGGCAAAAGTATTCTCGAGAGCACATTTCTTCAAGGGCTCGCAGCCGATCCCGTTGACAAAACGATAACCTATCTCGTCGCATTCCTTATTGTGAGAAGACTTCCGCATCGCCTCGTTATCCGCTTCCCGAGGTACGAGAATATCCTTCCAACCTCCGATTGATCGCAGTATGCACACGATCCACCCGCTGACCAAGTTATACCTTACAATCTCCATCATCGCCCTCTCCTTTGTTCTGGAGTTTCATTGGCAATTAGCTATCGCCCCTTTCATTGTGTTAGTATCTCTTCTTAGCCCTCAGCGACGGGAGATTTTCAAGCGATTCCTTCGTTACGTCTTCCCCGTGGTCGTTTTGATTCTAATGCTAAATGTCCTCTTCTTCCCTGAGAGCCAGAAAAAACTAATCGTTCTCGGAATCGGCTTAAATGAAGCGGGCCTCTTTTTGGGGTTAGGAATTTCACTGAGGCTATCGATTTTGTCTCTTTCACTCCTGTTCTTCTTCGCAACGACTCCTGCACACCTACTCTCGACAGCCTTGTTAATGAAAGGAGCCAATCCCCGCATCGCTTACGTGTTTCTTCACTCACTCCAATTGGTTGATACCCTTCGAAGGAAGATTGAAAAAATATCTATCGCTCAGGCCTCTCGAGGTCTTCAGGTGAAAGGAAACCCGATCAAACGGGTGAGAGCGTTTTTTCCAATGCTCCTTCCTCTCATTTTCAGCTATCTCTCTGAAAGTTTGGAACGTGGACTTGCCCTTGAACTAAGAGGCCTTGGAGTGCGTGGACCGAAATCGTTTCTCACCGAGATCAAAGAATCTGTGTTGGAGAAAGTAGCAAATCGCGTGTTGGTCCTTGGGACCTTGATTATCATTCTCTGGAAATCAATTCGATGGCTATTCCAGTAATCTCGGTCGAGAATTTCTGCTATGCTTATAGAGGAACCTCGCAACAGGCTCTCACCAACGTTACCTTTTCTGTTGACGAGTTTGAGTTCTGCGGACTTGTAGGTCCATCCGAGGCAGGAAAGACGACGTTATGCTACGCAATCGCGTCGGTCCTCAACCACTATTTCTCGGGAGGCACGATCGAGGGCAAAATAGTAACTAAAGGACTGGACTCCCTCTCAGCGCCATTGGAAGTGATGATGAGGAACGTTGGGATATTGATGCAGAATAGTTCTGTTTATCTCACCGGGATCAAGCCAACCGTGGCGGAGGAAATCGCTTTCTCAATGGAGAATTTCGGGATCGATCGCTCAACGATGATTAAGCGTGTAGAATCCTCGATGACGGAGATGGGAGTTACACATCTTGCCGCCCGTCATCCTCTGTCGCTTTCAGGCGGCGAGATGCAGCGTGTCGCGCTGGCCTGCGTTCTCGCACTCGACCCTCCCATTTTGATCCTCGATGAACCCACATCTTCACTCGATCACGAAGGTACACGCGATCTCTATCGAATTCTCAAGAAACTGAAGGGCAAGAAGTCAATACTCCTTATAGATCAGAGGATGGATCTGTTCCCCGGCCTGGTTGACAGCATCTTGGTCCTGCGAGAAGGAAGATCTGTTTATCGCGGTGAACCCAAATCTTTCTTCGGCAGCCCCGCTTGCTTTGAACACGAGGTTGGGGGACCAACTTGGACGCATATTTACTACCATCACATGCTCAAGAGCGGAAAACAGACGCGCTTTCTCCCCTATACCTACCGAGAAGCCCTCAAGCAATTCAGCGAGTCTCATTGAGAGTAACGATAAAAAATATTCATCATTTTTATTCCGGGGCAATTGAAGCGCTAAAGGGTATCAACCTTTCGATTGACGCTGGTGAAACCGTGCTATTGCTTGGCCACAACGGTGCAGGCAAGTCTACACTATTGAAACACCTTAACGGCATCTTGAAGCCAACGAGTGGGGAGGTTCTCATCGGAGAAGTAAATACGAAATCTCAAGATGTTTCTGAGCTGGCGCAGCATGTCGCACTGACTTTTCAGAATCCCGATGATCAGATTTTTTCCCACACAGTGCTGGACGAAGTGACGTTTGGGCCGCGGAATCTTAGCAAGGAAAACTTCTTGAATCAGGCAACACATGCCCTGGAACTCCTAGATCTCTCAAACTTCGAAGCATCTCATCCCTACGATCTGCATCCCTCGAGGCGGAAGATGCTCACGATCGCTTCAGCAATCGCGATGGACACACCCATTCTTGCATTCGATGAACCGACAGCGGGATTTGACATGAGACAGAGGAACATCTTTGGGCGTGCGCTCGACGAACTAGAGCAAAGGAAGAAAACTATCATTATGGTCTCCCATGACATCGACTATTTTCTCGAGTACTGTGACTCTCTCGTTCTCATGAACCATGGTCGCGTGACTTATCATGGCAGCAAAGTTGACTTTGCCAAGGGACCGGACATCCGCGAGCTTCTCAGGAAGAGTGGACTTGGTCTGCCTGTGCTCTGGAGATTGAGTCGAGCTCTGCATCTGAGAGAGATACCATCAAGTATCGAAGAATTCACAGAAGTGTACTTGGGAGAACGAAATGCTTGAACGGGATATCGAATCTTCGATCTTCTGGCTTCAATCCACCTTTCCTGCGCACAGTGAAACTGGACTTAATTCCATTCACTGATCACCAATCACTAATCACTTTTCACTCTTGCATTCTAACTTTTGAATCGTTCTCATGATCATCGAGCAAGTTGAAAGCGGACCTTTCTACACCATTGGATATCTTGTGGGGGATGAAAATAGTGGCAAAGCGATCGTGGTTGACGCACCAAAGGATTCCGCGAGCCCAATCATCAGCGCTGCGAATCGGAACAATATGACAATTGAGTTGATCGTAAACACACACGGACATTGGGACCACATCGCCGACAACGCGGAGTTACAGAATCAAACCCTGGCTCCGATTGCGATCCATCGACTCGATGAACCGAGAATTCTCGATCCAAAGCCGGTTTTCTTCCAGTTGCCATTTGAAATCCCGCCCACAAAAGCCGGGAAATATCTCGAGGCTGGGGATGTCCTTGAGGTGGGAAACTTGAAGTTCGAGGTTCTCTTCACACCGGGGCACACAGAAGGCGGGGTTTGTTTGTATGAGCGGAACAAGAAAATCTTGTTCTCCGGTGACACGCTCTTTGCTGGAAGTGTAGGCAGGGTTGATCTTCCAGGAGGAGATTGGGACACCCTGATGAAATCTATACAAACGGAATTACTAAATTTGCCTGATGAAGTGACCGTCTATCCAGGGCATGGTCCTTCAACAACAATTGGGAGAGAGCGGAAGAGGAACCCTTTTCTAACGACGCATTAGAAGATACCCAGAATCTGTGAAAAGATGCTAAGCCGACGATAAGCAATTTTTTTAAGAGTGACTCTTGAATCTCGCAATCTTTGACATTGACGGTACTCTGGTCGACACAAATGTAGTCGATGGAAAATGTTTTGTTCGTGCCTTAGAACTGGAGTTTGGAATACCACGGATTGAAATGGACTGGAGCAGATATGATAATCCGACTGACTCTGGGATCGCACAAGCAGTTTTCTTGAAGGAGTTCCGCAGACCTCCTAATGACTTAGAGATCAATCGTCTCAGGACCAGATTTCTTGGCCTTCTCCGAGTGGCACATTCTTCCAACCCGAATCTCTTTCGTGAGATACCTGGAGCCAAAAGTTTCGTAGAACTCTTGTTGAGACATTCCGAATGGAAAGTTGCAATCGCCACTGGCGGATGGTATGAGACGGCAATCTTTAAGCTAACGTGTGCGGGTTTCTCCGTCCACAACGTACCAATGAGCACTTGCGACCAAGCAATTGATAGAGAGTCAATCTTAAGAAGGTGTATCGAGGATGCTCATCGGTGCTATCAAGCCAACCATTTCTCTAAAATCGTCGTTATCGGAGATAGTTCGTGGGATGTGAAATCAGCGAGATCCCTGGGCCTGGGTTTCGTTGGCATTGGTAAGCCACAGCAGCTATCAAACTTAGGGGTCACTCATGTTGTCAACAACTATGCAGATCCAGTTCGGCTAATAGGAATTTTAGAACTGGCAGTCGTCCCAAAGTCAAGCAAAGATCTAGAATAAGTGTGCGGGTATGACACCGAAAGCAGGAAAGCCAGATGAGGAAGGACTATTTTGGGATGATTAATTCGTCGCCCGGATGAATGACGCGTCGCGCCTGGGAATTGAGTCGACGGAGATCTGGGACGCCAACACCAAATCTCTTTGAGATTCGCCAGAGCGTGTCACCCTCTCTCACAGTATAACGCTGCGTCTCTTCATTATCCAGATTGGAAGCAATCTCTTCTCCAACTCCCTGAATTGTTAATCTCTGTCCGGCTTGCAGATCGTCAGACTCCAAGTTGTTCCAATCTCGTAGTTCCTGGAGAGTAACGCCGTACTTCTTTGCAATCTTCCACAGCGTGTCTCCGCTCCTCACACGGTAACGCGTGGTAGAGCTGTTTGAGACATTCCTAGCGCGTGCAGATGAGCTGCGCTCATTAGGTTGGTCGCTAACAACTGACTGATCTTTTTCGACCAGAGGAGCAGGAGTTGTTTGCGGGAGTGAGGCGAGTGTGTTTCGTCGAACCCAAACAACCAGTGTATCTCCCTCCTTGATCACAGAGCCATACGGGATGTTGTTCCAGTTTCTTAAGTTACTCGAACGAACCGAATAAAGGGCGGCGATTTTACCGAGAGTCTCTCCTCCTTTTACGGGATGCATGAGCTTTTCTCTTCCGGGAACTGACTTCACTTCGTGAACTTTGGCTCGCTGTCCCTCCGAGGAAGCTATCTCAAAAGGAGACCGGTTTGCAAACCTGGAGTCACTTGGGATGGGGATAAGAAGAACTTTTCCGATAGACAGCTTCCTGGTATTTGATAGTTGATTCACCTCGACAATTACGGTCGTGGGGACACCGTATTTCCGCGCAATACCACCGATCGATTCATTCTTCTTCACTTTGTGAATCGCCCAATTTCTCTTCTGCTCTTCTGGAAGCTTTCTATAATTTGCAGCGAATATTCCCGACCTTCCCACGGGAATCCGGAGAGAATAATGCTTCACATTATAGGGAGTGAAATTCTGGATCAATTCTGGATTGAGCTCACGCAAAGTTTCGACGTCTGTCTCGGCACACTGAGCAAGAATCCGGAGATCAACGCTCTCATCGATTTTCACTACATCATACTTCATCGTATCCGCAAACTCAACATTTGTGAAGCCGAAATCCATCGGTCGCATCGCCATGAGTGCCACCCCGATGAACTGAGGCACATAGTTCCTCGTCTGCCGCGGAAGGTATTTTCTGAGACTCCAAAAATCTGTAGTATGACCACGTTTCAGAGCACGCTCGATCCGATGGGGTCCCGCATTGTATGCGGCGAGCGCCAAGTACCAATCGTTGAACCGGCCGTAAAGGTCCCGGAGATGTTTCGCAGCCGCGCGGGTTGCCTTCTCGAAGTCACGTCTTTCGTCATGCCAGAAACTCGACTTCAACCCGTAGAGTCGACCCGTGCCTGCAACGAACTGCCAGAGTCCGACGGCTTTCGCCCAGGACCGTGCACCGGTATTGAGTCCACTTTCAATCATTGACACGAATACAAGTTCCTCCGGAAGACCCTCCGCTCGGAAAATCTCTCTCATAATTGGGAAGTACTTCCCAGATAGCTGGAGCCAGCGCTCTAAATGTTCTCTACCCTTTTGCTGAAAGAACGCAATGTTCTGTTCTACCGCATAGTTCAGGACAAGTGGTATCTGTGTTTTAACCGTGATGTCCGTGGGAAACTTGACTTTACTTACGTCGATCTTTTCGACATCCTGATTCAGTTTCTCACGCAGGGCAAACACGGAACTCTCGGGACTCAGCTTGTCGATCGAGATAATGTACTTTTCATAGTCCTCAATAACACTGCGAAGAAGATCGTTGTACTCCGCGCTGCTATCCGCATCTGGATAGTAGCTAAGCTTATTAAGGATCTCGATCGCCTTTTCGAATTCAGTCGCGGAGAGAGACGAGTCGACTGCGCTCTGTGCCTGCAAAGCACGTAAGTAGTGATGACGCGCCTGCTCGAGCTTTGTGGTGATGACATCTCCGTGAGACGAAAGAACTGTATCTGCAGGTAGGGAATCTTGAACTACGCTGTATGTTGTGAGGACGTTTTCGGAAGAATCCGGATCAAGTCCACCTAAGGCTTCTGCCGATGAAGGGGTGTTTTCGAGGGGCCTGTAGGATCTGCAGGAAGATAAGATTCCTAAAATGAGGGGGAAAATAGAAATAAATCGGACGCGA
This sequence comes from Ignavibacteriota bacterium, assembly GCA_023251005.1. Next base: position 8,402 of record JAHEZR010000031.1, read on the forward strand.
TAAATCATTATCCCTCGGAATTATCCCCTGAATGGTAGGTTACGTGCGCAAAAGATAGGAGTTCGCGGCCTGAAAGTCAAGAAGATTTTATCGAAAAGAGTTAGATTAAACAATCTTCATGAGATTTTATAGTCAAACCAACCGAGAAGAAAGATGTTTTCGTGTTACCCTTGTCTGAACCTCAACGAGCTACACATTGCTTCCTCCCCGACACATTTATGGTTGATCAAATTCTTCTAATTCCGACCCAAAATTTCCATGAGAACTTTTCCCACAATAGTATTCTCCTGGATGCCTGTGAATCGTTCAGCACCTGGGCCCATCGTAAACAACGGAACCATCGCAGCAGTGTGATGAGTCGTGGTGAAAGAGCCAACCACCTTACGTTCGGCGAGTGATCCCGCGTGCAACGCGTAGCCACCAGTTTCATGATCTGCTGTGACAATCACCAACGTGCTAGCATCTTTCTCCACGAATCGAACGACTTCTCCAATTGCATCATCAAAATCAGCCATTTCAAGTATGAGTTGATCTGAGTCATTGTCGTGCCCGGCCCAGTCGATCTGTGAGCCTTCGACCATGAGGAAGAATCCGTTTTTGCCTTTCGAGAGAAAGTCGAGTGCAGTCTTTGTCATCTCACGCAGGGAGGGGTTGCGCGTTTGGGCCTTACCAACATGGTTTTCCGCAAAGAGACCGAGTAATTTATTCGTCTTTGTTAAGTCGAGCGCCCGATAAGCAGAGTCAGTTGAGACGTAACTGTATCCATGGTTGACCATTTCTTCAATCAGATTGTTCCCGTCTTTTCTTCTCCCACCAATTGCGGCTGGCAAAAACCATCCCCAACCGCTGCCGAGATAGAGGTCTGTACTGCCGTCTGCAATCTGTTGTGCTATCTCGAGCTCC
>JAHEZR010000166.1 GCA_023251005.1 Ignavibacteriota bacterium
TAACAACAATTTTCGCTCCAACGTTGAAGAATGCTTCCGCGACTGTTTTTCCAAGTGCGCCAGTCCCGCCGGTAACGAAGGCAACTTTGCCCGTGAATTTTTCAGCCATGAATGTTGTTAAATGAATTGCGTGGTTTTTTGAATTGTTTCAAATATAGGTTTTCTAGGCGATTTTGTCAAAGCCCGGTTTTGGAATCGTGCTTAGATCTAGGTTGCATTTCTTCTGTCAAAAGCGTATAATTTGATCGATGTCAAAAAAGATTGTCACCTCGTTCCTGATCTGGGTATACGCTCTCACTATTCCGACGCTTTTGGTGGTTCATATCCACCCGTTGGGATTTGGGTCGGGCGAGCATTTGATCAGTCAAGGCGAGGAACAGAGCGCCGCTTCTAGTTCAGTTTCGTCCCAGCCAGGCTCATGTCAGATTTGCTCACGCTTGTCCTCAACGGGCCTCTTCAGACTCGATTCCCAGTTAGTAAGGATTGAATCATACTCCCTGATCATCCAATTCTTTGATGTTCCGTTCTTCTCTCGTCTCGGTTACCACACTATTCAGCTGCGGGCTCCTCCGTCGAATCCTCTCGTTTAATTTTTCTTTTCTTGAAACGATCATCGTTAGATTTATGTGATGGGAATTTGTATTTTCCGCATCCGCAGAATGACTAATCATTCGAGAGGGGGTCAGGATGAGATTAAGGACTCTGATATTATTGCTTGTCTTTATTCTGTTATCGTTCAAAGTTCCTCTGATCTTTGCCCAGGAAATTCAGGACTCGGTGAAGGTCCAGATTGTGGAATTGAAAAAAGAGATCCAACAAGTCCGACGGGAATTGGATGAACTTAAGAAATTGCAGGCCGCTCCACAATCTGATCAAGGTGATGAACTAGACAAGTTGGAAGAAAGACTTGACCAGCGGTTGCGTGAGCTCGAAAGTAAAATCGACGCTATTTCGCGCGCAAGCGCACCGATCGTCTTCAACCCGAGGACGACTGCATTCATAAACTTCGCGGCACGGGCAGATGACAGGACTGTCTATGATTCGCGGGGGGAGACTCAAATCCAGAATCGACCATTTCTTCGCACCGTAGAGCTCGACCTTCGAGCCCCGGTGGATCCGTTTGCCGAGGCCATCACAATCATCTCACTCGAAGATCAGGCAGGAAAAGGATTTGAGATCGATGCGGAAGAAGCGTACGGTCTCATCAAGCGTCTCCCTATCTTGGAATCGGCTCCACTTGGAATGAAGGTAAAGGTTGGGAAATTCCGTGCACCGCTTGGAGTGAACAACAAACTCCACATGCATGATCTTCCCTGGACGACGCGTCCTCTCGTAGTCACAAGATATCTTGGCACCGAGCATGGCGAGTTCTTCGAGTCTGGTTTCAACCCAATCGGAATCGATGTGGATTTCTTCCTTCCAAATCCGATTTCCGCCTCAACTCTTGAAATGAATCTCGATCTTCTCCGTGCCGGGGATTTAGGTCTGTCATTAGGGAACTCCGGAAGGCAGCCAGCGTATCTCGGCCATTTGAATTGGTCGAGGGACTGGAACAACGAGCACTTGCTGACGTTGGGTTTAAGCGGCTACCGTGAAGATGGAGTTACCCCTACTCGACTATACGCAGCAGACTTAACTTACAAGTGGAGTCCAGTGGAGCGTCGTGATCGGCACTCGCTCGTTATGGGCGGGGAAGTTTTTTTCGGAGAGAACACATTGAGACACGAGATCGACGTTGACGGCGATGGTATTCCAGACATCGTGCGAGAAATGAATAACAAGCCTTTTGGGTGGTTTGCATATGGACAATATCAACTCTCATGGTGGGTCTATCTTGGTGCTAGATACGAAGTGGTGGAAGAGCCGACGAATGACAAATTGAAAACGAAAGCACTCGCCGGATATATGAGTTACTACACGACGGAATTTCTGCGATTCCGCCTCGGCGTTGAGCATCGCATGAGTGATTTACCAGGGCCGAGGGATGTTACCTCGGGGCTTCTTGAGATTAACTTTGTCTTTGGATCACACCCGACCGAACCCTACTGGGTTTCGCGGTGAGGTTTTTTGTATTTTAGTCTAATCAATTCTATTCGGAGAATCACATGAAAAAATTCCTTTTGCTGATCTTCGCAGTAGGTCTTGTTTATTTCACTCAAGAATCTTCTGCCCAAAGGAAAATCAAGGTTGTGACAACTCTTGGTTATTTGAAATATGTCACAGAGCAGGTTGGTGGAGATCGGGTTGAAGTGACGGCGCTCGCGAATCCCAAGCAAGACCCACACTACGTCACCCCGACTCCTCGAATGAATCAGGTTGCTAACGATGCAGACCTTTTTATCGAGAATGGCTTAAGCCTTGACTTGTGGGCGAAAAACGTGATTGACGCATCGGGGAATCCTCGCATTCAACCCGGTAGCTCGGGACACCTATTGGGATCGCTGAATGTGCCGATAAAAGAATTGCCGGTGGAAATCTCCCGAGCGTGGGGAGACATCCATCCGCAAGGCAATCCGCATATCTGGCTCGACCCGTTGAATGTAAAAATCGTCGCGGAGAACATCGCCAACAAATTGAAGCAGCTCGACGCGCAGAATGCAAGCTACTATCAGAAACAGCTCGATGATTTCAAGATCCGAATCGATGTTGCGATGTTCGGCGAAGAGCTCATGAAGATCATCGGTGCGAAAGCCGGGGACATTCTGACTCGAAAGACCCGAAACAACGAGTTGCTTGATTGGCTCAAATCGCGTAAGCTTGACAGCAAGCTCGGTGGCTGGATGAAATCGAGCAGCGCCATCGCAGGGCGAAAAATTATGTCTTATCACAAGACGTACATCTATTTCGCTGATCGGTTCGCACTGAATATCGTCGGAGAATTAGAAGAAAAGCCGGGCATCCCTCCTCCCCCGCAATATCGAGACGCAGTGGTCGAGCTTATCAAACAGCAGGGGGTGAAGGCGATTCTCAATGACAATTTCTACTCAAAGGAGGCAGCGGACTATGTGGCGAGTAAAACAGGTGCCAAGGTCGTAGTTACCTACCTTGATGTTGGCGCCTCGGAAGAAGTGGGATCGTATGAAAATCTTATTAGCTACTTGCTTCAGAAGATTGCCCAGTCAGTATCTTAACCGCACATCAAACTGAGGACAAGATGGACCAGATTTTTTATTTTCCTGAAACAATGCTTTGGCCCGCGCTCGCGTGCTTGGTTCTGACGGGCATACTTGTTTATCTTGGAGTCCATGTCATCGCGCGAAAGGTGATTTTCGTAGACCTGGCTCTTGCCCAGATTGCAGCGCTTGGCACAGTTACGGGAGTTCTCCTTGGTTATGAAGTCGGCAAAGATGTGAATGAACTTTATTTGTATTCGCTGGCCTTCACCTTCTTAGGC
>JAHEZR010000167.1 GCA_023251005.1 Ignavibacteriota bacterium
GCTCGGCGTAACGACTTACCTCCCGATGGACGAGAAGCACACCTACTCCAAGCAGTACCTTGAAGCGATGATTACCTACGCCCTAGGTGGACGTGCGGCAGAGAAAATCATCTTTAATGAGTTGACGACAGGAGCAGGAAACGACATCGAACGGGCGACTGAGATTGCGCGAAAAATGGTATGCGAATGGGGAATGAGCGAGAAACTTGGCCCGCTGACCTATGGTGCAAAAGAAGAAGAGATCTTCCTCGGGCGGGAAATCACACGCACGCGGAATTTCAGTGAGGGCACCGCGATTGTCATCGATGAGGAAGTGAAAAAGATTGTCACGTCGTGCATGAACCGCGCAGAAAAGATCGTCAACGAAAACATCGATACACTGCACCGCTTGGCTAACTCCCTCCTCGATCGGGAAATCCTTGACGGAGAGGAGATTGACAAGCTTCTGCGTGGCGAGGAATTGCCCGCAGCACGAAGAGGTAACGGAGAAGCAGTGGTAACGGCAGAGAATATCAAAACCGAGTCGACAATGAAGGCTTCCGCCGCCGCGAACAAAGGCAGCGAAGAGAAAAAATAAGCCGCATGGGCGGTGCCCCGAACACTCCCTTCCGCGTCGAGCTCATCCGCAAAGCGCTGCACCTTTGTTCACTCTCCATCCCAGTCCTCTACTACTCCCTCTCGAAGTCAACAGCACTAAGCGTTCTCATCCCTCTAACCGCCGGATTCATCATCACCGACCTTCTCCGTTACTATCACGCTCCAACTGCAAAGTTATCCCATAAGCTGTTTGGCTGGTTGCTTCGAGAACATGAGACGGCGAAGAAAACGCTAAACGGCGCAACATACATGGTTCTTTCAGCCACAATCTGCATCCTGATTTTCCCGAAGCTCATCGTTATCACAAGCTTTGCGATTCTAATTATCTCTGATGGCGCTGCAGCACTCGTCGGCCAGCGGTTTGGGAAACACAGAATCCATGTCGGCCGCCCAACAAACAAGAGCGTTGAAGGAAGTATCGCGTTTTTCCTTAGCTCGATCTTCGTTGTTCTCGTTACACCAAAAGTTGCAAACGTGGCTGCCGAATACTTCATTGGAATTGCCGCGGCATTCGTCGGGATGCTGGCAGAAGTACTTTCTTCTGACATTCTCGATGATAATCTCGCGGTCCCGCTCAGCATCGGTGCCACGATGTGGCTGCTTTATCTTCTGTTCATTCCAGGCTTGAATATCTAACAATTGGGGGGGTAAGATGAGGAGCTCAGGTGGGGTGACATCGACAAAACAGAAACTCCTCCTGAGAAAGGGTAGAATCGAAGAGGATCTTGAGGAAGATAGAATTCTCAGGATAAACTAATCTACGAAGCCACAGGTTTCGACTTCACGGCCCCTGCCTTTGCCCATTCAAAACGACTGACAACTTCCGTTGTCGTTCCATCTACCTTTGTGACAACCGCAGCATCACCCCGCAGCCGCTGAAGTTTCTCCTGTGCATCTTCGACGGCCTCGTCTTCTGTGTGGAAGACCCGCGTGTAAAGGTTCTTTGGAACATCTTTGTACTTCACTACGAGGACGCGGTATTTTACTCTTGCCATAGATTTGCTTTCACCTCGACGTTGAGAAGTAGGATTTAGAGATACGTGTAGTTCGGTCCGCCACCGCCTTCTGGCGTCACCCAGTTGATGATTTGATAAGGATCCATGATGTCACAAGTCTTGCAGTGAACACAATTTGACGCGTTGATCTGCAAGCGCTTTCCTTTCCCATCCCCCCGTTCGACCATCTCATAAACATTCGCCGGACAGAAATGCTGGCAGGGATTTCCGTACTCCACCGTGCATCGGTTATGGCAGATATCGAGGTCTGCCACAACGAGATGGACGGGCTGATTCTCCTCGTGCTTTGTGCGCGAGACAAAAACGTCCGAGACTTTATCGAAGGTAAGGACTCCATCGAACTTCATCTTCTTCGGCTCGAAGTGTTTTCCGTAGTACTCCTCTACCCTCTTCATTCGAGCATGACCCGGCTCAGCCGGAAGCCTGTTGAAGATTCCCCAACCTCGGCCACGCGAGAAGAGCTGTAGCCCAGCATTCACAAGACCGGGCCACATACCGTGTTTAAAACCTTGATGAAAATTCCTAACACTTCTAAGTTCCTTCTCGATCCAACTGTTCTGTATAAGAGTATCATAAGCCCTTAGCTGTTCTTCTGAAAAATCATTTTTCAAGAGTGATCGGAAGATCGCCTCAGCGGCGAGCATTCCGGATTTCATTGCATGGTGGATTCCCTTAAGCCTCATCGTGTTCAGGAGCGAACCGCTATCTCCAATGATGAGGACTCCATCAGCATACAGTTTTGGAACAGACCAGTAGCCACCGACAGGGATTGACTTCGCGCCGTAGTCGACCAGTTTGCCGCCCTTGAGCATCTCTGAAACGAATGCGTGGGTTTTAAACCTTTGAAAAGCTTCATGTCCGTCAGTGAATGGGTCTTTATAATCGAGACCGACAACGAATCCGATGTCGAGAAGATCATCCTTCATCGTATAGATGAAACCACCGCCGTAGGTTTCGCTCTTGAGTGGAAATCCCATTGTGTGAGTGACATGTCCGGGTAGCACAGTACCCTTCGGCAGCTCCCACACTTCCTTTACACCGATTGCGTAGACTTGGGGATTACGATTTGAATCGAGGTTGAGCTTCCCGATGAGCTGCTTTGTCAGGGAGCCACGAGACCCTTCGCCGAGAACCGTAACCTTTGCATGAATATCAACACCGGGCTCGAAGTTTGGCTTTCGATTGCCGTTCCTGTCTATGCCCTTGTCGCCAGTTCTGACCCCAATGGCTCGATCTCCGTCATAAAGCAATTGAGCGCCGGGAAATTCAGAGAAGACGCCGACTCCTGATTGCTCAGCGATTTCTCCCAGCCAGCGAACGAGCTTATTCAACGATGCAACATAGCATCCGTGGTTTTGCAGCGGCGGTGGGGTTACCGGCGAGACGATTGCACGAGTCTTCGTGAGAAATGCAAAACGATCATCAACAACTGGACTTTCGAGCGGGGCACCTCTTGACTCGAAGTCTGGAATCAGCTCTCTCAGTGCAATCGGATCAAGCACAGCACCAGAAATCGAATGAGCACCAACTTTACTTCCCTTTTCAATTACACCGATCATCACTTCGAGGGGCGAGCCCTGTTTCTTCCCGGCAGTAACCTGTTCATTGTGTTCTTTGATGAGACGCGAGAGGCGGATTGCACCGGCAAGGCTCGCGGGTCCCGCTCCAACGAAGAGAACATCCATCTCCAGAATTTCACGCTTGATGTCTTCCACAAGAGATCTGTATCAAGAAAATCGCACGAGTATTTGGAAGCCTATTGCTGT
>JAHEZR010000168.1 GCA_023251005.1 Ignavibacteriota bacterium
CCCATCAAGACGAAGGGGGACAAAATTCTCGACTCGCCTCTCTCAAAGATTGGAGGCAAGGGGATCTTCACACGGGAGATTGATGAGGCGCTACTCGAAGGAAGGATTGACCTCTCGGTTCATAGCTTGAAAGATTTGCCGACGCTGACCCCAGATGGTATCACGATTGGCGCGGTCACAGAGAGAGAAGACATTCGCGATGTTTTCATCTCACATCCAAGGAGAGGCTACAGGAGTCTGGATGACCTCCCGAAGAAGGCGAAGATCGCTACGGGCAGCCTCCGCCGAAAATGTCAGCTTCTTCATTACAGACCAGACGTTGAGATTGTGGACGTAAGAGGCAACGTCCCGACCCGACTCCAGAAACTTGACTTGTCAAATTGGGACGGAATGATTCTAGCAATGGCCGGACTCACGAGATTAGGCTTGACAGATCGTATCACCCAAGTGGTATCGACAGACATCCTTCTACCGGCCGTGGGCCAAGGTGCACTTGCAATCGAAGTGCGTGCTGACGATGAGCGCACCCTGGAATTCGTTTCTTCGTTGAGCCACGAGGCCACAACGATTGAAACATCTGCTGAGCGCGTGCTGTTGAAGTATCTCGAAGGTGGATGTCAAGTACCGATTGGCGCGTACGCCAGAACTGAAAATAGGACGTTCAGGATGGAAGCCCTCATTGGGAGTCTCAACGGAAAATCCATCATCCGCGGTTCAATCCATGGAGGGGTTAACCAAGCCGACAAACTCGCCGCAACACTTGCGGAGACGCTTCTTCAAGGCGGGGGAGAAAAGATTTTGAGAGTGATTCGACCTCTCTCACCCAGCGAGGTTCCGGCAGTATGATTCTGGGGGGGAATGACTACAGACCAACTGGGCTCAGGCCCGGTGAGTGGTTTTTGCCGTTTCTCACTCTTTGGCGCCTGTGAAGGCGAACGGCGTCAGCCGGCGCACGAGCCTGAGCTTTTTGATGAAGAGAGATGGAGCGAAAACGCCCCGGCTTCGTAAAAGTGGCTTCTGTCAATGACTTGTCACCCGGACAAGGGAAATTGGTGATGGCTCACGGCAAGCCGATGGCGCTCTTCAATGTCGATGGCACTTTTCACGCAATCAATTACATCTGTCCTCATATGGGCGGTCCACTCGGCGAAGGAAGATTCATCGAGAAGTACGTCATCGAATGCCCGTGGCACAAGTGGACGTTCGATGTTCGAACGGGACTTCCCGACCACGAAGATGGCCACTCCGTTGCAGCGTATGAAGTGAAAGTAGAAGGAGACGACGTTCTCGTCGGGTGGCTGAAAAGGATTTGATACCTTTAGGCACCGCTTTACAAGAAGGTGTGTGTGAATGAAAATTGAGACCAAGCCTCGAACCACGATGCTCAAGGAGTCATGACTTTAAAGAACCGAACGATCCTGATCACGCGACCGAAGGCACAGGCTGAGGAATTTGCACGTGCAATCGAATTGGCCGGAGGCAATGTTGTATGGTTTCCGACAATCGAAATCTCTTCACCGGCGTCCTGGATGGACTGCGACAATGCCATTCGACATATCCATCGATACAGTGTGATAGTATTCACGAGCACGAACGCCGTTGAGAATTTCTTTGAACGCACACTAACCGTCGACGGCCGGAACCTCTCTGCCATTCGTCAGAAGAGCGTTTACGCTGTTGGGGAAAAGACCCGAGGAGCCTTGGAGGCTCACGGCTGTGTGGTGAACGATATTCCTGAAAAGCATACAGCAGAAGAACTTGGACACCTACTTCAACGGATGGACTTGCGGAACAAGAGAATTTTGTTTCCGCACGGAAACCTCAGTCGCCAGATTCTCCCCTGGCTTCTCCGACAGTCTGGGGCAACGGTTGACGAAGTAGTTGTCTACGAAACGCGAAAACCTGAGAGCGCGAATGCTGATGCCATCCGACGGCTCCTGATGCAGAAAGAAATAGATGTGGTAACATTCTTCAGCCCGTCGAGTGTGAGTAATTTCATTGAGATGATCCCAGTGGGCCTTCTCGATCGTCTCACTGTAGCGGCCATCGGTGAGGTCACCGTAGAAACGGCAGGACGACTTGGAGTGAGGGTCGATGTGATCCCTCCACTCGCAAGAGCAGAATCGATGGTGAAGTCTCTAGAGGAATTCTTTGCGTCACTTCCGGAAAGAAATACATTATGATCAATGATTTGTTCTTGCGTGCATGTCGGCGCGAGCCAGTAGAAAGAACCCCGGCCTGGATCATGCGACAGGCAGGACGCTACTTGCCGGCGTATCGGGCCGTCCGTGAGAAGGTGGACTTCTTGACGCTCTGCAAGACCCCAGAACTCGCTGCACAGGTTACGTTACAGCCGGTAGACCTTCTGGGTGTCGACGCGGCGATTATCTTCTCTGACATCCTGCTTCTTCCGGAAGCATTCGGGATGACATTACACGTGGAGGAATCCAAAGGTGGACCCCGGTTTGCTGCGCCCATTCGCACTGCTTCCGATATCGGTGCTCTCACGATTCCCGACCCAAACATAAAACTCAAATTTGTCCTCGACGCAATCGAGATAACAAAAAGAGAATTAAGAGGACGTGTTCCCCTCATCGGATTCTGCGGATCTCCCTGGACTCTCGCTGCTTACATGGTGGAAGGGAAAGGAACAAAAGAATTCCGCCACCTCAAGCAACTGACCTATGACCAACCAGAGCTTGTCCACAAGCTCCTCACGAAACTCGCGGACGCTCTTGTCTTCTATATCGAAGCTCAACTCGCAGCTGGAGCAGATGCTATCCAAATTTTCGATACGTGGGGAGGCATTCTGAGTCCGGACGACTACAGGGAATTCTCCCTCGACTACCTCTGGAAGGTAGTGTCGAATGTCAGGAGAAATGGAGCGCCATTAATCGTATTCTCAAAAGGTGCCAACGAGTCCCTGGAGGAAATTTCAAAGATTGGGGTAAACGTTGTTGGGCTCGACTGGACAATTGATATCGGCGAGGCTCGGAAGGCCATCGGCGATCGTGTTGCATTACAAGGCAACCTCGATCCGTCAGCACTATTTGCGTCACCGGAGAAAATTCGACATGAAGTCAAGATGATTCTTAGAAAGTACGGAAAAGGTTCCGGGCACGTTTTCAACCTCGGTCATGGAATTCTACCCGACACCCCTTTTGAGCATGTTAAAACATTAGTCGATGCGGTGAAAGAAGAAAGCATCCCGTTCCATCACTGAGAGCTTCGTATGATTGGTCAAACGATTTCACACTATAAGATTCTTGAAAAGTTAGGTGAAGGCGGCATGTCCCGAAATCGCCCACGAGTGTTTTGTACGAGTGGTTGCGATTTCGAGGATCCCGCCGGAGGCGGGAGGCGTGACCAATG
>JAHEZR010000169.1 GCA_023251005.1 Ignavibacteriota bacterium
AATAGACGTAAACGTTAGCCAAAGACCCGATTCTGCGACAAGAAAGTACCTTCCACTCCCGAACCCCTCTGTATAGAGTTCACCCATACCAGGCAATAAGAGCGAAAGAGCAACGGCCTTAAAAACCGATTTCTCCTCGGATGTTTTTTCTTGAAGCAAATAGCGATTGGGAGAAACTTCCTTTTCAAATTTCCTGGGGACAAGCGACAACGCTCCGATGAAAAGCTCACGGAGCCTCGCTTGTGACTTCTCTCCCCCAAACGTCTGAAATGACGCAATCGGAATCAATCCGAATATCATCGCACAAAGGAGTGCCCAAGGCAAAATCCAATTTTTCACGCAGCCTCCAAGGCCCGAGATTCGGCATAGTTGACAACATTGGCGGCTGACTCACCCACTACTTCACCCATACAAAGATCATTTTCTACCCTGATTATTTGGACGCTTTTTATTTCATTCTCACCGGATGAATCGACCGGGAGGGCAACTTTCACGTACTGACTGGTGTGACCGACTCTGCGGCCGTTCTCGACCCTGCCTTCTAAAAGAACAGAAACTGTTTGGCCGACAAAGCTCTCATAAAATTGCCGCCGCTTCTTGTCGCTCAGAATTCTGAGCATCTCACTACGTTTTGTGCGGACACTGTGGCTCACAACTTCCGGGAGCTTGACCGCATCAGTGTCGGGTCGCTCGGAGTAGGTAAAGACATGGAGGTATGACAGCGGGAGGTCCACGAGGAAGAGGTACGTCTCTTCAAAATGGGCGTCTGTCTCCCCTGGAAATCCGACGATGACATCGGCACCAATTCCGGCCTCAGGGATTTCGTCCATGATCAGATGTATAAGATCCTGATAGTTGCGAGTTAAGTACCGTCGGCGCATGCGTTTTAAGATCTTATCACTGCCAGATTGGAGCGGAATATGAAAATGATGACAGGTCTTCTTGGACTCTCTGACGTGGCCGACGAGTTCATGAGTGAGCAAATTTGGTTCGATGGAACTTATTCTGATTCGCTCAAGTCCATCAATCTCTTCAAGACCTCTTAGCAAAAACAAGAGACTAGTCCCATCTTTTCTACCATAATCCCCGACATTCACGCCGGTAAGGACAATTTCTTTGTAGCCACGCTGGACGAGATGACGAGCTTGCTGGACCGTAGTTTCAATCGACTGACTTCGGCTGGCGCCGCGCGCGAGGGGGATCGTGCAGAAGGCACAGTGGTAATCACAACCATCTTGAACTTTGAGAAACGCACGTGTCCGATCCGCCGATCCACTCGTAAAAGCCGAACCAAAATCAGTGGCTTCGTGAATCAAGCTCCGAGCGATCTTCGTTTGAGACCGCTTCTCAAATTTCTCCACGTGGCGGAAGAGTTCAAATTTCTCCTTTGCCCCAAGGATAAAATCCACTCCCTCGATCGACGCAATTTCTTCAGGTTGGAGCTGCGCGTAACAACCAACCACGACCGCACATGCACTTGGAGACACACGGAGAGCTTTCCGTATCAGCTGCCTGCATTCTCGGTCTGTTCTTTCTGTTACTGAACACGTATTCAGAACAAAAACATCGGTCGGATCGCCGAATCCCACCACGCGAAATCCGCGGTCGATAAACTGCTTGCTGATCATCGCGGTTTCAGCATAGTTCAGCTTGCAACCCAGAGTGTGGAATGAAACCCGCTTTCCCTGATCTTCGGTCACAGTTTTCTTTCCCAAACAAAAATCCGCCGAAGGCGGATCTTGCTACTAAATTTGATTCATTGCAACCAGCACCTCTCTCACTGGCTCTCTGATGGATTCATGCCTGTGGGGACTTCTGGATTAGCAGGAGGGGGCACGGCTGACATCTCGGAAGGTCCCGATTTCGGCACCGCAGTGCTCACCGTTGCGACATCTTTGATAGTCATTGGTGAAAGTTTATGCTGACTGACATACTCATCAACGAGTTTCTGCTCTTTGCCGCGCAGGTATTCGACAACAGAGAGAACAATCTTCTTGCTATCCTTGTCGAAGTCAATCACCTTCAGCGGGAGAGTGTCGTCAACGTGAAAGGAGTCTGTGAGATTCTTTACAGGGGTCATCGATAGCTGCGAGGCTGGAATGAAGCCGTCGACACCAAGCGGCAGCTCGACGATAACTCCCTTTTCAATGATCCGCACAATTTTCCCCTCCGTTTCAGACCCGACGTTGTACGTCGTGGCGAAAACTTCCCACGGGTTCTCCTTTATCTGCTTGTGGCCGAGCGAGATCCGGCGCTGATCAACGTCGACGGAAAGGATAACGACCTCGATACTGTCGCCCTTCTTAACAACCTCTCCGGGATGACGAACTTTCTTCGTCCACGATAAATCAGAGATATGGACGAGTCCGTCGACACCTTCCTCAAGCTCGACAAAGACTCCGAAGTTCGTGATGTTCCGAACAATCCCTGTATGATTTGAGCCAATGGGATATTTTTGAAGAAGTGAGAGCCACGGATCCGGCTCAAGCTGCTTGATACCAAGCGAGATTTTCTTCTGCTCTTTATCAATGTTGAGGATGACGGCATCGATCATCTGCCCCATCGAAACGACCTGGGATGGATGTTTGATGTGCTGAGTCCAGCTCATCTCGGAAATATGAATCAAGCCCTCAATACCTTTCTCAACCTCAATGAAGGCGCCGTAGTCTGCCAGAGAAACAACTTTGCCAGTGACTTTCTGGCCAATTTGATACTTTTGCTGAATTGTTTCCCAAGGATGGGGCTGCAATTGTTTAAGACCGAGAGAAATTCGTTTTTTCTCTTCATCAAAATCGAGTACGACAACGTTCAGAGTTTGATCAAGCTTGACGATCTCCGAAGGATGATTGACCCGTCCCCAAGATAAGTCTGTGATATGAACGAGCCCATCGACGCCACCGAGGTCTACAAATACGCCAAAGTTGGTGATGGCTTTCGCCGTTCCTTCGAGGATCTGTCCTTTCTCGAGGCTTTCAAGAACTGTTTTTCTCTGATCGGCAAGCTCAGCCTCGACGAGGGCCTTGTGACTGACGACGACGTTTTCGGATGGATGGTTGACCTTAACGACCTTTAAGTCCAACGTTCGACCGATGAAGGCATCAAAGTCGCGGACGGGCTTTACATCAATCTGGGATCCCGGCAAGAATGCGTCAATACCGAGGAGATCAACGACGACACCACCTTTGATTCGACGCAAGCATCGACCTTGCAGAACCTCACCCGTTTCAAACGCTTTGGTGATCCGGTCCCAAATCCTCATGAAATCCGCGCGCTTCCGCGAGAGCATCAGACGGCCCTCTTGGTCTTCGATGCGCTCGATGTAGACTTCGACTTCGTCTCCCACCTTTAGCTCGCTCGCGTTGGAGAACTAG
>JAHEZR010000170.1 GCA_023251005.1 Ignavibacteriota bacterium
GGGCGGAGGTGAGGGCGTTCTTCTAATGGAATAAGGAGTTTTTGTCTTGCCTTTTTTCAATTTTTTTTTCATCTTTTTTGGCACCTGTATGATAGAGTCTATCCTAAACCAAATCTCTTTATGCTCGCCGCGATCGTCGGCTTTCTGATCGGCTTCGTTACATCTGTCCCGATTGGCCCCATCAACGTTGCAGTGCTCACGAAGGGCGTGCGGGAAAGTTTCGCCCACGGGATTTCACTCGCAATCGGGGCTGCTCTCATGGACTTCGTTTATGCATCGGCGGCGATGTTCGGTTTCTTCGCGATCTTTCAGGGGCCGAGGGTTGGATTCGTTTTTCAACTTCTCGGGTTCATCCTACTCGTCTATTTTGGAGTTAAGAGCATATGGGGAAAACCGAAAACTATGGAGAATGGCGTTAGGTTGCCGTTGAAGCGAGAGCTTCACAGCAGCTTTTGGGTGGGTGTCTTTCTCTATCTTTCCAATCCCACATTTCTCGGTTACTGGATTACGGTAGCTGGGGTGATTCAAGCATACAAACTGGTCATTAATGAATGGATTGATAACCTCTTCTTCGCGATTGGAGTTGGATTAGGTGCAGCTGGTTGGTTCTACGTTCTTCTAAAATTCTTTCATCGACGAAGTGTAACGTTGAAGCCCGAGACACTTCACAGGATGTCTGTACTTGCGGGATGTTTGCTTCTCGTCTTCGCGGTCTACCTTGGGTACGAGCTCATTTCTGGCCTAATCCATCAATGACAATTCATCGCCTTTAATCCTACTGGTCTCAACGTCCATTTCGGAGACACTTGATGACGACTACTTCCTCTGGCCACATTGAATCTGTTCTTGTTGAGAAGCGGGTATTTAAGCCGAAGTCTCCATTCAGTCGGTCGGCTTACATCAAAAGTCTTGCTCAGTACAGGAAACTCTATGCAGAGTCTGTGAAGAATCCTGAAAGATTCTGGGCGAAAATTGCTAGCGATCTTGTTTGGTTCAAAAAATGGAACAAGGTTCTTGAGTGGAAATATCCCTTCGCAAAGTGGTTCGTAGGTGGAAAGACGAACATCTCCTACAACTGTCTCGATCGGCACCTCTCAACGTGGCGGAGAACGAAAGCTGCAATAATCTGGGAAGGAGAACCGGGTGATCAACGAGTCCTGACATACCAGGATTTGCATCGAGAAGTGTGCAAGTTTGCAAACGTGATGAAAAGCCTGGGAGTTCAAAAGGGTGATCGTGTTGCCATTTACATGCCCATGGTGCCGGAGCTTCCGATAGCGATGCTCGCCTGCGCTCGAGTTGGCGCAACACATAATGTTATCTTTGGAGGCTTCAGCGCTGAGGCGCTGCGAGATCGGATCAACGATTCCCAATCAAAACTCGTCGTCACTGCCGACGGAGGAAATCGCCGCGGAGGTATCGTACCCTTAAAATCCAATGTTGACGAGGCACTGAAATCTACTCCTTCAGTGCAAAACGTAGTCGTTGTGAAGCGGACGGGTACAGAGGTTCAAATGATGTCCGGACGGGATTGGTGGTGGTCCGAACTTATGGCTGCTGCCTCTCATAACTGTGAGGTCGAGAGGTTGGACGCTGAACATCCTCTTTATATCCTTTACACAAGTGGGACAACCGGTAAGCCGAAGGGAGTAGTCCACACAACCGGCGGTTACCAGACAGGCGTTTACATCACAAACAAATGGGTCTTTGATCTCAAGGATGATGATATTTACTGGTGCACGGCAGACATCGGGTGGGTGACAGGGCACAGCTACATTGTCTATGGCCCTTTATTAAACGGTGTGACGACGTTGATGTATGAAGGCGCGCCAAATCATCCTGAGCCAGACCGCTTCTGGTCTATTGTCGAAAAGTATCGCGTGAACATATTCTATACCGCCCCGACTGCAATTCGTGCATTCATCAAGTGGGGAGAACAGTGGCCTCTGAAGCATGACCTCAGCAGCCTCCGACTCCTCGGAACCGTTGGCGAACCGATCAACCCGGAAGCATGGATGTGGTATTACAAAGTCATCGGGAAGGGTAGATGCCCGATTGTTGACACGTGGTGGCAAACAGAGACAGGCATGATTATGATCACGCCTCTGCCGGGTGCGACGCCAACGAAGCCCGGCACTGCCACGCTTCCCTTCCCCGGCGTCGTCGCCGATGTGGTGGGCAAGGATGGAAAATCCGTCCCCCCGAATCATGGGGGCTACCTCGTGATCAAAAGACCGTGGCCTGCTATGCTTCGGACGATTTATGGCGATCCCGAAAGATACAAGAGACAGTACTGGAATGAGATCAAGGGAGTCTACTTCACAAGCGATGGCGCAAGAAAAGATGACGACGGCTATATTTGGATCATGGGTCGCGTTGATGATGTCATCAATGTTGCAGGCCACCGTTTAGGAACGATGGAAGTAGAGAGCGCTCTGGTCAGTCATCCGTTAGTTGCCGAGGCAGCTGTGGTGGGAAGACCTGATGAGATAAAAGGTCAGGCGATTTCTGCCTTCGTTACACTTGAAGGAGGAAAATCACCAACCCCAGATTTGAAAGAGGAGCTGCGACAACATGTAGCGAAAGAAATTGGTGCTCTCGCGAAGCCAGACGACATCCGTTTCACTGACACGCTGCCAAAGACGAGGAGTGGGAAGATTATGCGTCGCCTTCTACGAGAAATTGCCGCTGGCAGCCAGACGATCGGCGACGTGACAACTTTAGAGGACTTCTCCGTGCTCGAGAAACTCAGAGCTGACGAAGAGGCGTAAGAGTTCACTTCAAATCCCTCCCGTTATCCTTTTCAACTTCTTATGCCAACAGTCTATTGTACATCTTTTGATTCACGGATAGGACACGTCTACGTAGCATCGACAGACAGAGGTGTGTGCAAGATCAGCATCCCAAGGGAGACGAAGAAAGATTTTTTCCGATGGCTGCGGGATCATTTCTCCGAAGACGAAGTCGTCGAGAATTGGAGCAAGAATCAGGAAGTGATTGATGAGTTGAATCGATATTTCGACGGAAAGCTGGCGAAGTTTCGGTGCTCACTCGATGAGATCGGGACGGTCTTTCAATCTCGTGTCTGGCGCGAGATACGAAAGATCCCCTATGGCACGACGATAACGTATAAACAGCTTGCCCGTCGAGTTGGAACACCAAAGGGATATCAGGCCGTCGGTCGGGCGGTTGCTGCAAATCCGCTTCCGATTATCGTCGCCTGTCACCGATTGCTTGGGTCAGATGGCAGCCTCACCGGTTATTCGGCTGGCATAAAAACGAAAGAATTTCTGCTTCGGCTCGAGGGAGCATTAATTTTGTAATTGGAGAGATCTGGGAAATTCGGTTGAGCCAGA
>JAHEZR010000171.1 GCA_023251005.1 Ignavibacteriota bacterium
CATGCGGAAATCTCGAGGAGACTCGGCAAACCTCTCATTCTCGGCGAGTTCGGTATTCAGACGAAGAAATCTCTCGTCTACCGGGCATGGCTAAACACAATCGTGAATTCGGCCGCGAGCGGAGGGCTGGTCTGGCAACTTGTCTATGAAGGACGGAATGACGTCGATGGCTACTCCATCTCCTGCTCTCGCGATCCACTTGTGTGTGATGTACTTTCTTCCAGCGGACGACTGCTCTCCGAACGAGATGTCGGATTGCTGCAACCTCCGACAAGAACTAATCTCGCTCAGAACTTTCCGAATCCCTTCAATGAAACGACAGTCATCGAGTATGAGATTGGATCGGAGGGACATGCACAGCTTGAAATCTTCAACGAGCTCGGCCAGAGGGTAACAACACTTTTTGAGGGATGGGAGCCGCGTGGGCGGTACGTGATGCTCTTCGAGGGAAAGGGTCTTGCGAGTGGAGTCTACTTCTACAGATTGACAACAGGTAAATTCATGGAAACGAAAAAATTCCTGTACCTCAAGTAGTTTACTTCAACTTCACTTTAATCGTTACGGTCGTGTGCGACGAATTTTTACTTGACCAAAGCCCGCCTGCACAGAAATATTCATTCGGCTGGAGGCTGTTTTGTAATTGTCACTGAAACATTGTCCGTCTTTTTTCTCGTGAAAGTCACGATCAAGGTCAACTTTCGAGATCCAGCTTTCTTCATACTGGACGCGAGTACCAACATCTCGTGGGACATAGATCGTTACGCTCCCCAGGCCTACCTCGACCTTCACGTCAACTTCCTTCCGCAGATTCCCCGTCAAATCGAGGGTGTAACTCCCAACTCCACCGCTGAATTCGAGACGGCGGAAGTTCGCATTTCCGAGTGATTCGCCGACGAACTTACTGACTCCCGATTCGATTTTCATGTTCTCGATCATGGTTTTATTCGGCTCTCGGAATCGGAGAACGACGGAACTGGCACCGGTGGAAAGCTTAAAATCTTTCACCATCAATCCCGAGCAATCGAAATCTCCTTTGCCAAGGCCAAGCTCAACGTTAAACGAGATGGGAATTGCATCGGTGAAGCGAAGATACCATCTCCCCACTTCGAGATCGCTCAAGTTAAAATGATCCTCATCTCCACTGTCAAAGTCTGAACTTCCGGACTTGTTTAGGTCCAGATCAAGTATGCCAACATTGCCTTCCAAGCTGTAACTAACCTTCCCTTTTGCTTTCTCTCGATCTGCTTCCTTGATATCGATCGTGCAGATTTGCTTTGGATCTCCCCTTGAGAGGTACACCTTCCCGAACGCAGACTCGAGGTTCACCCTGAGTTCTTTCTCAGTCGTGCGGGTGATTTCACGGTGCCCGGCACCAATAGTGAAAAGTAAAACGGTGCCCATTGAAGTGAGAAAGAGAAGAAACGCGCTGACAAGAATTGCGTATTTTATGTGCTTGTGAGGCATTTTGGGACTTCATTAAGGATAGAACAGGGCCAGTTCAGGCACTTTGATATACGAGGTTGAGAAGGGAATTGTTGCGGGTGACTAAAAGTTGTGGATCTTATGGCGCAAATATTTATTCAGCAACTCGCGCGCTCGAAAGAGGTGGGCTTTTACGGTACCAAGCGGGAGATGGAGAATCTTTGCGATCTCGCGGTAATCCCGCTCCTCCTTATGCCGGAGAATGATTACACGGCGATATTTTTCCGGGAGTGCGTTGATCGCTTCATCGAGGAATTTTGTCTTCTGTCGTTCAATGAGCGGTTTGTCCGGCTGGTACGTCGTATCCGGGACTTCGTACGTGTATTGATCCTGGTCTGAGTCGAGCGGTTTGTCAAGAGAGATCCGTTGAAGTTTTTTCTTCCGGATGTAGTCGATCGAATTGTTCGTCGCGATTTTGTAGAGCCAGGTTGAGAATGCATACTCATTGTTGAAACTTCGGAGTGAGGCAAATGCCTTAATGAACGCTTCTTGAGTAAGGTCCTCCACTTCGGATTTCTCTCTCACCATGCGGTAGATGAGCATGTAGATCGCATCGTGGTACTTCCGCATCAATTTTTTATATGCCGACTGATCGCCGCGCAATGCTTCCCTGATGATCACAGAATCTTGCGTCCGGGAATCGGAAGCAGGTGTGGAGAGCTTCTTGAGCTGTGTGCTGTCATCAGAAGAATGTGCCTCGGTCCGTGGTTTCTTTTTTGGCATGAAGTCGAATGAAGGATGCGTGTGTAGCGTCCGCCACCGAAATTACCGCAAAATGCGGTGATAATCAAGCATTGAGCCTAACCTACGCGTTCGAGCGCATCTGACTTCGGTTGCAAATGTAGGCAAAAATACTTTAATTGTTCACGTCGTCATGCAAGACTGTAACAAACGAATTTCTACGGTACGTAGCTCAATAGACTTGTCCGACTCAGCCACACAATCTCTTCCCGATTTCTGGGTATCATCGCGATGGGTCGGGGCATGTTGATCACGTTCGAAGGGCTGGATTGTTCCGGAAAAACGACTCAAGCAAAACTCTTGGTCGAGCGACTCGAGAGAGAGCGTCAATCCCAAAAAGAAACGTTCGCAGTGATTTTTCTGCGAGAGCCGGGGGCAACCAAACTCTCCGAGCGAATTCGGACGATGCTCCTCGACACGAGGAATGACCGTATGAGTCACGTCACAGAGCTTTTCCTCTTCTCCGCAGCGCGGGCACAGTTAGTTAGTGAGGTTATCAAACCCGCCCTCCAGAAAGGAGATGTCGTCGTGTGCGATCGCTTCTACGATTCGACTACAGCGTATCAGGGTTGGGGGCGCGGCATCGATCTCGACGGCGTAAGGAAACTCAATGCCATCGCAACCTCGGGACTTGCACCAGACCTCACGTTTTATCTTGATATTGATGCACAAGAAGTTAAGCGGCGTAAAAGTCTCAAACGGAATGAGGGCCAGGGGGAGTCAGACGAAGATCGCATGGAGAGTTCTGGCGAAGAATTTTACAATCGGGTTCGGAAAGGCTATCTCGAACTTTCTCGCACCGAGGCTCCTCGGTTTGTTGTTCTTGATGGAAAAGAACCAATCGGTATCTTGAAGGAGAAAATTTGGAGCGTTGTAAGAAAACGGCTCAGGGTTTTGAACAATAAAAACACGGGAGGATCTCAATGATGAAGGGAAGATCACGATCTGCCTTCTTTCCTTTTTGTCTCTTTCTTGCCATTATCGTCTCGATGGGTTTCGTCCTCACGGGCGATAGCGACTACTTCCTTAAGATCAACAAGGGCATCGATATTTTTGGAAGGGTCTACAAGGAAATCGTCGCCAATTATGTTGATGAAGTTGATCCGGAGAGATT
>JAHEZR010000032.1 GCA_023251005.1 Ignavibacteriota bacterium
GACACCAGTTTGGTAAGTCGATTGCCGAGTTTCAGGCTATCCAATGGAAGCTTACAGATATGGCGACGGATATCGAGGCAGCGCGGTTGCTTACGTGGAGAGCGGCCTGGAAGAAGCAGCAGGGAAGGGATGTAAACCTCTTCGCAGCAGAGGCAAAGTACTTTGCAAGTGAGATAGCCGTAAAGGCCGCAAATGAAGCTGTCCAGATTCACGGTGGGTACGGTTTCATCAAAGAGTTTCCAGTAGAAAAACTCTATCGGGACGTTAAGCTTATGACGATCGGTGAAGGCACGTCTGAAGTCCAGAAGATGGTCATAGCCAGAAGCATCCTACAGATGTAAGCTCACATCTCTTCTCACCAACTCTTTCCTATGTCCAGTCCCATTGGCAGCGAAGTTAAGAAAGATCAGGTTTTCCATAAGAATGAAGAGAACTTGGGGAAACTTCTTCGCACCCTTAAATCAAAGGCCGATCAAATCAAGCTGGGTGGTGGACGAGAAGCAATTGAGAAGCAACATAAACGTGGTAAACTCACGGCGCGGGACCGCATTGCGAAGCTTATTGATTCCGGAAGCAAATTCATCGAGATTGGTATCTTCGCCGCTTATGAAATGTATGAAGAATACGGTGGTGCGCCAGCCTCTGGAACGATATTCGGAATAGGAAAGATTCACGGGAGGAATGTTGTTATCGTTGCTAACGACGCGACGGTAAAGGCGGGTGCGTGGTTTCCGATTACTTGCAAGAAGAATCTCCGTGCTCAGGAGATCGCGGTTGAGAATCGCTTGCCGATAGTTTACCTGGTTGATTCCGCCGGAGTCTTTCTGCCCTTGCAGAGTGAGATCTTTCCTGACAAGGAGCACTTCGGGCGAATCTTTCGTAATAATGCCGTCATGTCATCGATGGGTATCCCCCAGATTGCTGCAATCATGGGTCCGTGTGTGGCAGGCGGCGCTTATCTGCCCATCATGAGTGATGAAGTACTCATTGTCGAAGGGACGGGCAGCGTGTTCCTTGCTGGCCCTTATCTTGTCAAAGCAGCTATTGGTGAAGAGCCAGACATAGAGGAGCTCGGTGGAGCAACGATGCACAGTGAGATCAGCGGTGTCACGGACCATAAGATGAAGAACGACGCCGAATGTCTCGAAAAGATCCGAAGCATCATTGAGAAGCTTGGAGAGACACCTAAAGCAGGATTCACGCGGGTAGAACCCGCTCCACCGAAATTCCAGCCGGAAGAGATTTACGGGATCATCATTGAAGAGCGTACGAAACCGTTCGACATGTATCAAGTTCTTGCTCGCCTTGTCGACCGCAGTGAGATCGATGAATACAAGGCTGGCTACGGCAAGACTCTCATCACCGGATATGCATTTATCGACGGCTGGGCCGTTGGGATCGTCGCAAACCAGCGGTCTGTTGTTCGGACAAAGCAGGGGGAGATGCAAGTCGGTGGTGTTATCTATTCGGATAGTGCGGACAAGGCTGCACGATTTATCATGAACTGCAACCAAAAGCGAATTCCGCTTGTTTTTTTTCAGGATGTTACCGGCTTCATGGTCGGGAAGCGCGCTGAACAAGGCGGCATCATCAAAGATGGTGCGAAGATGGTGAACGCCGTCGCAAACAGCGTTGTGCCAAAATTTACTTTTATCGTTGGAAATAGCTTCGGTGCGGGCAATTATGCAATGTGTGGCAAGGCCTATGACCCTCGTTTGATTTTTGCATGGCCAAGTGCTCGCATTGCAGTGATGGGTGGTGAGCAAGCAAGCAGTACCCTTTTGAGTATCAAGTTGCAATCCGGTGGAGATGGACAAAAAGGAAAGCAGAGTGTGTCGAACGAAGAGCAGGTGAAGCTGTTAACAGAAATCCGAAGTCGATACGAGCGGGAGATGGATCCCCTCTACTCTGCTTCACGTCTCTGGGTAGACGGAATCGTTGATCCGCTTGAGACGCGTGAGATCATCTCTCTTGGCATTGCGATGGCCGACAACAATCCAAATATTCCTCATTTCAATCCGGGTGTAATTCAAGTTTAGCTACCGCTGGAGAGGAGATGGTGTCTCGCCTCAGACTGTTCGCTGTGTTTCTTATCACCGTTTTTTTCCTTGTTGAGATTCCCGCTCAAGAGAGAAATCCAAAAGGAGAAAGTGAGGAGGTCAATGGGATTGAAGGTGAACAGCTCGACGATGGGGATTTCAATTTTGGAGAGACGTTCCTTACTCTTCTTGTCCCTCCTGGCGTCAAAAACACATGGCGTCTCAAACGGTTTCTTCGCAGCGAAAAATTCAGTCACATGAAAGTAATGGATGGTGAACTTCGTGCGATTGATGCAGTTTACCGCCGTGCTCTCGAGATTTCGAACGGTGACCTGAGCGAAGCGCTTTTCATCTGTACGCTTGGAACCATGGAACATCGAAAAGTGGGGGTAAAGCTCCCACTGATCAAACTCCCTGTGTATCTCCCGCTGACGAGTGAAAGTGATAGCGCCTTTCGGATCCGAGTTTCCGATTTGCCATCGCATTTCTATATTGACAGCCCTCGTGATGAGTTCGGCGATAAGGATAAGCTTCAGCATTTCTTTGGCTCGGCGTTTCTAGCGTACAGTTTTCGGTCACGTGCTCTTGCAGAGTTTGTTGGTGATTTTGTTGAGTGGGGAGAAGAAGAATTCATTATCGACGGGGCTGCCGATGTACGTGATCGACGTGCAAACCATCAAGGTCGAGAGTTCGGTTTGGCGTTGGGCGAGCGGGCCGATGCACATCCATCAGAGTTTTTGCAGATTCAACTTGTCCTCACAGGTTCGCGATTTGTTTGGTAGGTTAGTTCATGAAGGTGACAGATGAAGACGATCTTGGTTGTCGATGACGAGAGGAGTGTCCGCGACTCACTCCAGATGATCCTGACCTATGCTAAGTACACTGTGGAATTGGCAGAGAGCGGGGCAGAGGCGCTCGTCGTTCTCGATTCTCATCAGGTTGACATGGTACTTCTGGACATAAAGATGTCGGGGATGGATGGGATCGAAGTCCTCGAATCGATGAAGCAGCGAAACGCCGACCTCCCTGTCGTGATGATTTCTGGTCACGGAACAATCGAAACTGCGGTCGAAGCCACGAAGAGAGGGGCGTTCGACTTTCTTCCGAAGCCTCTCGATCGCGACAAACTCCTTGTGACGGTTCGGAACGCACTTGAGCATCACAAGCTTGCCACTGGGTACAAGCAGATGAAAGAGGCTGTTGAAGGGAAGGAGAGAATGCTGGGTGAGAGTCAGAAAATCAAAGAGATTCTCGAACTCATCCGCCGCATCGGGCCAACGGATTCGCGTATTCTCGTTACTGGAGAAAATGGTGCCGGCAAGGAGTTAGTGGCGAAGGCGATTCATCGAGCGAGCAAGCGAAGCGATAAATCCTTTATCGAAGTGAATTGTGCTGCGATTCCGACCGAATTGATCGAGTCGGAGCTCTTCGGTCACGAGAGGGGCGCCTTCACGGGTGCAACCTCTCAGAGGATCGGAAAGTTTCAGCAAGCCGATGGGGGAACTATTTTCCTCGACGAGGTCGGCGACATGAGCCCTGCAACTCAAGCGAAGGTGCTTCGAGTTTTAGAAGAGGGGAAAATTGAACGAGTTGGCGGAAACAAAACGGTTCCCGTCGATGTTCGCGTGATTGCCGCAACAAATAAAAACCTGCCGGACGAAATTAGCCGGGGGGCCTTCCGCGAAGATCTCTACCATCGACTGAATGTCATCCCTATCCACGTGTCACCCCTTCGCGAACGTAGAGATGATATTCCCATTCTCGCAACCCATTTTGCCGACGAGATCTGCGCCCGAAACGGGATGGCGAGAAAGCAACTGACGCCAGCTTTATTGCAGCAGTTGAAAATGATGGAATGGAGTGGAAATGTTCGTGAGCTTCGGAACGTAGTCGAGCGTCTTGTCATCATGTCCCCAGGAACTAGGATTGACCTTCAGGAGCTCCAGGCGCTTACGACGATCAAGAAGGGTGAATTCGAGGATATCCTGAATACGAGCACGACTTTCCAGGAATTTAAGGACCGTGCAGAAGCATCTTACATCAGACATCAGTTGGAGCTGCACAACTGGCACATCACGAAGACGGCCGAGGCACTTGATATTCAACGGAGTCATCTCTACAACAAGATCAAGAAGTATGGACTCGAACGCCAGACGAATCGACAGGCTGACACGGAAGCATCATGAACGTTCCTGGATCGGTTAAAGGACCAATCCAGTCATGCGGAGAGGAGTATGGGAATGATGAAAGGTATGGCTAATCGGCAGAAACGAGTTGTCCAACCTGAACATTCGATGCCAAGAGAGATCATCGATTTCAAGAAGATGAACAGAGCACTGATGAAAAAACTTCTGGCGAAAGCACAGGAGAATCAGAAGAGAAAGGGGAAGGGCTAATTCGATGCAGTTACTGGCAGGTGGTTGCCTGTTCTTGCGCGGACGACTTCGTACATCACCAGAGCGGCGGCGACGGAGGCGTTCAGAGATCCGATTTTTCCCCGCAGAGGAATCTTCACAAGAAAATCACACTTCTCTTTAACCAGTCGGCGCATCCCTTCTCCCTCGTTGCCAATTACAAGGGCGACAGGTGTCTTGTAGTCAACTTCGTAGTATAATCTGCTACCCTCGACGTCGGCACCCACAATCCAGAGTCCTTGATGTTTTAGTTCGTCGAGTGTCGTCGCGATGTTTGTGACCTTCGCGATTGGCATGTGCTCGCTTGCGCCCGCTGAAGTCTTTGTGACTGTCTGATTCACCGTAGTTGAATGATGCTTCGGGATAATTACTCCGTGAGCGCCCGCACATTCCGCTGTCCGTATGATGGCACCGAGATTCTGTGGGTCTTGGATTTCATCGAGGACCAGCAAGAAGGCGGGTTCGTTCCTTTCTTTTGCTACGTTGAGGATGGCGTCGGGCGAGACGTATTCTTTCGATCCTACAATTGCCACAACCCCTTGCGTCGTCGTGTCGCTGACAAGCTCGCGGAACTTTTGTTTGTTGACCTCCACACATTGTACTCCGTTCTGCCTCGCGAGCTGCCGTATTTTTTCGATGGCGGTTCCCCTCACTCCGTAGAGGATCACAATCTTTTCGACCGCTGCACCAGATCGAAGGGCTTCGATGACAGGATTCCGACCAGCGATTAACTCATCCATGCGCGATCTGATTCCTCATTTTCTCATTACGGTTCGGGTAAGGCAAAGATTCAAAGAGGTGATTGGGATGCGGATTTCTTTACAGTGCGACGCTGCATCAGCCATCCGATCGTGAAGACGATTATCCCCGCTACAGAGAAGTATAACTCCTTCCACATATCACCCATCAAACCTGTAACCAAACCAAGCATCACTTCCGCAATCCCAAGCGCTTGAAGGACCTTAGCGAGGATTTTCATTCATTTGCCTGACGCAGTTTTTCTCGCAGTGCGCGCTCAATCACCCTGTAGTGAAATATCTCTTCGTTATTGATGAACACGACGGGTACCTTCTCTTTGTATGTTTCGTAGGAAGGATCTCCCGGGATGATTTTCCTCTCCTCCAGTGTGAAGGGAATTTCTCGCTGAACTCTCAGCAGGACCGCCTTCGCTTCCTGACATAAATGACAATCTTCCGTCGAAAAAAGTTCCACGCGGATCATTCGTGTGGACGAGATGAGGTGGGAGTATTCTACTGCGCTGTTGGCTCCCCGGGTCGAAAGCGGTTGAGTCCGTATAACCCTGTTGCAATCACCACGATAGCGATGATCTGAGCCTCAGAAAGTCCAAGAAAAATTCTCGGATTAATGCGGATGAACTCAATGAGGAAACGCTCTGACCCAGAATAGATAAGATAAAGCATGAAGAGGTTGCCCTCGGGGACGTTTCGCCTCCGCAATCTCCAGAGGAGGAGAAATATTCCCGTAGCGAGGAGGAATTCGTAAATCGGTGTGGGATGCACAGGCGTTGAATCCGGCACAATCCCGCCGGGGAATTGACCGGCAATTTGTGGGACGTTTCGGAAGGCTTCGGAAGGTGGGTACGTTCCGTTTGCATAAGAAACACCCCAAGGAAGTGTCGTTGGGAAACCGTAGTCACCATCTCCCGAAAGATGACATCCAATTCTAGCAACCCCATAACCCCACATGAGTCCCGGTGAGGCGGAATCGGCAATTTTCCAGAATGAAATTTTCTTAGTTTTCACATAAACATAAATCATTGCAGTTGCAAGGAAAAATCCACCATACCACGTTAAGCCTGATGGCGAAAATGCCATTCCTATGGGATCACGGACAAAATAACGGAAGTTTTCCAGAAGGTACATGATCTTTGATCCCGATATCCCCGCGGCAAGTGCAATGAGAGTAATAGTACTGGCGACAGCCGGATTGAGTCCTTTCCGCCCCAGCTCTTTTGCCAAAAAATAATTGGCCACGATGAAGGAAATCCCCATCATCAAGCCGTAGCTGTAGATGGTTATTGGGCCTAATTTCAGAAGTTCTGGATACACTCTTCCTCGAGATATTTGATTCAGGTGGTGGGAGTGATAAACTTGGCTGATGTAAGAATCTCGATAAACCTTTGTCTTGGCGACTTGGTTACAGTAACCTTTTGCTCCGTGAGGTTCAGAGTGAACGCATTTTCGGCTCCGTCAAGCTTCGTGATCATGAACTCGTACTTGCCTCTCAGATCTTCATAGTGTCGAGTGAAAGTCGCTGCACCAAAATGCGGCAGGCTCATTGCGGGAGAGCGGAGTCCATGAATATTCCAGATGATCTTCCTGTCTGCGACCTTTGTGTCCATAACAATTTCGTAGTTGAAAGTGCTAAATTCTTTAACGGTCTCGAGGCGAAATAAGGTTGAGTGCTTTCTTCTCACCTCATCGAACGCGGGTAGAATGAAAAGTCGATATTCCAGGTTTGGCTTCTTTTTCTTTCGCATCTGAGGTAACGACTACTGAGCATCCTTTGAGGCAAACTTATCTGCGAGCTCATCAAACTTCACGGTGCGTTGTTGACCCGTCTTCATGTCCTTGATAATTCCCTGTCGAGTTTTCACTTCATTTTCTCCAATGATGAGGACATAACGCACTTGAAGCCGATCGGCTTCGCGCATTTGCGCTTTCAGGCTCCGTTCAAGAAAATCCAACTCTGCACTTACTCCTCGCCGCCGGAGTTCGAGTGCCTTCCTCAGTGCCCATTTACGCGATTCGGCGTCTAGTGCAGCAATAAAGATCGTGGGCTTCTCGTCTTCCCCTGAGAGGGAATTCTGCTTCTCCAAGACCATTAGCAGACGTTCCATCCCCGCTGCAAAACCGATGCCGGGTGTTGCCTCGCTACCAAGTTCCTCTATGAGCAAGTCATATCTTCCGCCTCCAGCAAGTGCATCTTGCGCCCCAAGGTCCTTATTGATGATCTCGAAAGCTGTCTTTGTATAATAGTCGAGCCCTCGGACAAGCCTCCCCTCCTCATCAAACTTTAATCCCAAAGCGGTGAGTAGCTCTTTGACTGTTCTATAGTGTGTGGCACATTCTTCACAAAGATGATCTTTCAAGAATGGAATTCCAGCCGTGGCGCGCTGATCCTCTTCAGATTTGGAATCGAGCACGCGGAGAGGATTCACCTCGAGACGACGTTGACTCTCGAGAGAAAGTCTGTCACGAACTTGCATCAAAGCTTCCTTCAGTAATTCCCTGTATCGAGGACGACACTTCTCACACCCAACCGAATTGATTTTTAGAATCGTCTTCTTCACCTCAAGAAAGTCGTAGATCGCAAGCGCGAGAGCGATGAGTTCCACATCGAGGTCTGGTGTTTGAGACCCAATCGCCTCTGCCCCAAATTGGTGGAACTGGCGAAGTCGGCCAGCCTGAGGTCGTTCCTGGCGGAACATCGGTCCGAGGTAATAGACCTTGACAAGCGGAGATTGTTTTCCTAGGCTGTGCTGGATGTACGCTCGAACAACCGAAGCCGTCATCTCGGGCCGAAGGGTGATACTTTCTTTGCTTCGGTCCTCGAACGTGTACATTTCTTTCGTGACGATGTCGGTGAGCTCACCGATGCTGCGGGAGAAGAGCGCGGTTTCTTCAAAGATTGGAGTGCGAATTTCTCGGAAGTTGAAGGTATGCATAACCTGGCGAATCTTCTCTTCGACCCGCTGCCACTTCCACGATTCGCTCGGTAGAATATCACGTGTGCCTTTGATCGATTTATATGTCAACCGCAGCCTGCAGGATTATTCGCTGTTCCAAGAGTTGTATCATCCTTCAAAGTACGACGATTCTTCTCGACGAAAGAGTTCTAAGACCTCCTTCGATGTTTTGCTCCCGAGCAACTCCTCTCGGAAGCCTTCCTTGTTCATCAGGCGAGAGATGCGGCTGAGGAGTTTGATATGCGGTCCGACAAGGCTGTCCTTTCCCACAAGCAGGAAGACAAGGCGGACGGGTTGGTCATCGAGTGCCTGATAATCCACCGGACGTTCCGTAACGGCGAAAGCAGCGACAATGTCGTTCACTGCATCAGTTTTTCCATGGGGGATTGCAAATCCATTCCCGACGCCCGTCGACATGATTTTTTCTCTCTCAAAGATTGCCTGTCGAACCTTATCTTTATCGATAACATTTTTTGAGTTGGCAACAAGATTGATCATCGAATTAATGATCTCCTCCTTTGTCGAGCCCGGCAGGTTTGTGCGAACAAACTGTTCTTCTAAAACATCGGTGATTTTCATATCGCTGGTTTTGCTCCTCTCGGCATGGCACAGCCTCGTCGCGGTAAACGGAGTGTATTCTTACCGTCCTCGATCCCCGTCTCTCCAGTTCAAGATTTTTTGTTCGTACTCGTCCGCCATGGAAACTGCAGTTGAGTCCTTGTTCGCTTCTGCTCGAAGATGGAAAAGAGCTCGTTCTTTGTCAGGCATCACAAACACGCTCGATGTTGATTCGCCGGAATAGAAATAAAGTTTGACCCCGTCGACGACATCCCGCCTCAAATTCTCCGATTCTTTCATCAGGAGACGCATCACCTTGCCCTTCGACTCCCATGGACACGGGACATCACGCTTCACCATGCTA
>JAHEZR010000005.1 GCA_023251005.1 Ignavibacteriota bacterium
TAAAGACATTATCGGCTTTTTGCTCGATCGTCGGACGCTTCTGTGGGTCTGCTATGATCTCCGGCCGCATGTTCGCTGTAGACATCTTTTGCCACATGAGCTCATCGTTCTTCGGCCGATTGTCGCCACCAAACAATAGCGCGTTGAAGCTTGTCAGGCCAATCTGATCGGACTCAGCAACGTCTTTGAATCCAAAATTCGGCTCTCCCTGATCAGGACGTCCATTTCCCTCACCAAAGTCTCCTGTTCCGGGGATGCCGTCTGCACCGACATCATCCCGTTTTGGATCCCAGTCTCCATCTTCATCTCCTTGCCACCGAGGATGAGGTGGACCATAGAGTCGGGTGTACTGAGCAATATCACTGATGCCCTGGAGATAGCCATTTGGCCCTGCATTCGGTTCAGTCAGAAAGATTCCCGCATCATTGAACGGATCCTCATCGACAATTCCATCCCCATCGTCATCGATGCCGTTGTGAGAATTCGTGGGGCTCTCGAGGAATTTGTATCCGAAATATCCGGTCCTTCTTCCTCCTTGTCCCACACCGTCGAGATCAAATGCGAAGAGCATGTTTCGTGCATCAAATGGAATATCGGGTCGAAAAACAGGCGGCTGATCAGTCAAGATTTCGCCGAAGGGGGTGATGAATCCAGCATAATCATCGGAGAAATCATTCGCACCCCCGACGTGAGGATCTCCGAACATTCCGAAGTAAACCTTGTCCAAACGCTTCGGGCTTACATTCGTGACCTCATAAACCAGAAAAATGATATCTTCAGCGAGAGGGTTGTTGAACTGGAAGATGCGACACTTGAGTTCGAGACCAAGCCCTCGCTTGGTTGAATCATCCGGAAACGGATAATACCTGAACTCTTTGTTCGTGAAATCATCACAAATGAAAAAGGCTTCTTCGTCGGGAGTGGTCGCATCGTCTCCAAGGAACGAAGGCCATACATATCGGCCAAGAACCGGATTGAACCACGTGCCAGGCCAACTCTTCGGCTTCCCGTTGACGATCTTGAATCGATCGCTGAAAAGGGCTAATTGATCTTGCGCCGAGTCCGCATAGCCCGGTTGTGGCAGCCAGCCCCACTTCAGATCACTCGATGGATCGTAATCCCCGTCTGCACGCAAGATAAATCCATCATCGATAATATGAACAACCTTGCCATCGGCGTCCGTGATTTCCGCACCAACGAGGGGACCAAACTCGTAGCCATAGCCTAAGCCATTCCACACGAGGTCGTTCGTGGCCAACCCCGGCCTCGAGATCGAGGCATAATCATAAATTGACGTCGTGATTCGATTCCCGCTGATGACTGCACTGCGGACCCGGGATGAACCCGTTGCTTTCCTCAGTCTCTTTTCAAAATTCTCCCAGAATTCTTTTTGCTGTTCTGGAGTAAGGTACTTGAGATCTACATCGGGGTACTGACCAGCATTCTTTTGAGGGTTTTCCTGTGAAATCGCGCGGTCACTTGTAATGAAGACACCAACGGTAATAGATGTGCAGAAGAGAAATAGAAGAGAGGACTTCAAGGACTTCATGTTGCCAGGTTCTAATCTGTAAGGAAGAAAACTTTACGTGACGACTCGCGTTAGAGAGTCGTCCGGTCTACTACTTGACCTCTACCTCAGGAGTGAAAAGACACAACAACAGGACTAGAAACTCATTGACATTCCCGCCCGGATTTCTCGAGGCGCACCCACGAAGTCTGCACGTTGATAATACTTATCCAGCGCCGACTGGAATGTCGGTCCGTACGATCCAAAATCTCCACGCTGGAGGCGCCCGCGGAGATCGTCAAACTGATGGGCGTTGACAACTTCAAAGACACTCGAGAGTGATCGACCTGAGTCAGTGTAGATAAAAATTTCATTGACAGTATCGAAGAGATTGTCAACCCTCAAGAAGAGCGAGTAGGCAACCGACCCGATTCTGAAGTATTTCTCTAGCAAGAGATCCACATTCCAGTTGATGGGACGCCGATCGCTATTTTGCTGGAAAGAAATGGGTGCCAGGTTCGCTGGCAGACTCGGCGTGTAAGGCGTTCTAGTTTGGAATCGTACAATTGCACTCGCGGTCCAATTATTCGGCCTGTCGAGTGCAATGGTTCCATTGAGGACGTGCTCACGGTCGAACGAGAGAGGAACCAAAAATCGCTCTGTCTGTTTTCCGGACTGCTCATCGAAGAAGAACGCATCGGTATCGGTCCGATTGCCTGACGCGACGGAGAAAGTGTAGTCGAGAGTCGCAGAGAAGAGACCCTGCGGCGAGCGGCGCTTCAGAAGGGAGATGGTCACGCCTTTCACGTTCGCATAGTTGAGGTTTGCGATGATAGTGTACGTCCTATCCCCATTCGCAGTGCGAATAGTTTGCAAATCGATATAATTCGTGACGTCTTTGTAGAACCCCGTCAGATCAAGCTTTAGATCGCTTGCGAGCTGCTGTTGCAATCCGATTTCATATTGAACGCTCTTTTGAGGTTCGAGATTTGGATTACCAAAACTTGGGGTAACGCTTCGGGGGCCCTTGAAATCAGGATTTCTATAAATCGTCGAAAGGCGGAGATTGCCATTGGGATCAACATATGTTGGATACTGATAAAAATGTCCATATGAGAATCTGATTATCCCCCTGTCGGTTATCGGATACGA
This sequence comes from Ignavibacteriota bacterium, assembly GCA_023251005.1. The sequence goes on from JAHEZR010000005.1 coordinate 2,660, forward strand.
GACGCTCACCCGCGGACTCACGCGGTGCTTCTTCGAGGCAGGTTGCAAATTTTGAGTAACGAGAAGAAAGTTCTGGTTCGTTAGCTCTTGACTGATGTTGGGGTTGAATGGTGCATTGGGATCCAGATAGTCGTAACGCAATCCAAGATTCAGAATCAAGGAGCGAGCCAGTTCAATCTTATCCTGTATGTAGGCCGATGCCTGTGTTGGCTTGCGCATGTACTTCACGTAGGAGAGATCATCAGGTGTGCGGTCAGGTGTAGGGATGAAGGCATGATACTCAACTTTCACCTGATCGTTGATTAGATCTTGGGAAGACTGCTTGTCAAATCTCAATGCATACGACTCCAGATCAAGTTGATGCAGACGAGCTTCAACCCCAAATTTGATCTCGTGATTCCCAAAAAGCTGAGCAACAATATCAAACTTTCCCAAGAAAGTTCTTGACTTCGAAAAATCCCGACTAAGATCGACACCACCAGCTAAAAAAGCTGTGTTTGATAATGGACGTGCGAAGAACGACGGTACGTATCGAGGATCATAGGGATCGGAATAGACATATGATTTGCGGAACGATCTCAAATAAGAGGCCTTGACGGTATAGAAGGCCTTGTTCGACAGAATGTGCGTCAAACTCATTGAATGGTTGATTTCCTGATCATAATCTGTAGGTCTTCCGTCAGGATTATAGACGTACGCTCGATCGTAACTCTGACTCTTACCATCATCAAAAATTAAGTCATAATTCAGTTTGAATGTAGGAGAAAACTTAAAAGTTACTTTTCCTGCGAAGTTGATACTCTTAGAAGTATTCATCGGGACGATCGCACCATCTCCCGTCGGTTTGCCATCGCCGTTTGGAACAAAAGGATTGAAGAAGTATGGATCAGTCGAAGAACCGCTGCGCCGATCACGGTTAGGAAATTCATTAGGAATCAGATAGCTGTCCGTCGGTCTGAAGATCCGAATCCCATACAAGTATCCTTTATTCCTGGCATAAACTCCCGACAGAAAGAATTTCACATCATTGTTGAAGAATGGGAAGGGTCCACCCAATGTCCCTTCGACACGGTATCGATTCGTCGGATCAACGTCACTGATGTTGAAAAATAGATCCTTGTTCCGTGTTATCTTATCACCAGAGTAGGCACGGACGCTTCCATGATAGGTGTCTCCCCCTTCTTTCGTTATGAAATTTATCACACCACTCAACGCATCACCGTATTCTGCCGTGAACGTCCCCGCTGAGAACGAGACCTCTTCGACGGCATTCGTGGCAATTCCAATCGACTGAGTATTACTGAACGGATTGTTAATGGACACACCATTCACCGTATAGGCGATTTCATTCGAGCGTCCGCCTCGAACGTGGATCGCCCCGCTGTTATCAACAACCACACCCGCCTGCAGCCGGATCACCTGGTTGATATTATCCACAGGAAGTTGTTGGATTCTTTCACTGGGAATCGAAGCTACGGGGTTGGTCAGGTCCTGACGGATAAGCGGCGTGCGTTCTCCCTCAACGACTATCGGAGGCAGATCAACCGCACCTTGTTTCATTTTGATCTCGACGCGGGTCGTGAAGTCGACAGAGACCCGAACGTCGATAATCTGTACTTTCTGGTATCCGATAAGATTCGACACAAGCCTGTAGACGCCCGGAGGAACATTGAGAATAACGTAATTGCCGTCGAGGTCAGTAATCGCACCTAAAGTCGTCCCCTCTAAGATAACGTTGACAGAGGGAAGTGGATCGTTCGTCTCAGCGTCGGTCACCTTGCCTGCAATCTTCCCGGTTGTTCCTGCAAGCAAGATTGTGGATAAATAGAAAGAAGAGAATAGAATGAAAAAGGAGTTCCTGGAGATGTTCCATAAACTCCCCTCATTAGGTTGGTTGTGAAGCGTCACAACAATGCGCTCTTCAAGTGGGGTTGAAGGGGTGGTAAGGCAAGGACTACCGCGGTGCGCGAGGCACTCCTTTCATGGCGCTAATATAAGGATTGGCCTTTCCTTTGTCAAGGAAAATTATGGCAAAATGCTTGACATTCACAGAGGATTTCTTTATTATTTTTCCGACTTTATCCCGTCTCATTTCTTACGCCGTCCGCACTCGCAAGATGAAATCCTTGCGCACGTCATCCACGATCAACTTCAGAAGGAGCCTCACCATGAAACAGATTGTTTCCATTTTCGTCCTCTTCTTGTCGGTGCTTTTCCTCACGAACACAATGCGTGGGCAGGTTTCCGGGAATGTGCCCGACGGGACGAATAGGTTCACACTTTCAGGGTCAAATGCCAGGGCAGATTCGATCAATTCAACTTTTGAAGTTGGGCGAGATATATTCCTTGTGGAGGGACCAAACAGTCTTGATGGGGATAATCTAGCAGATCTGGTCGTAACGGACTATCGGAATGGTGGTCGGGTTCTTGTCTTCGAGCAAGATAGTAAAAGCAGCCTAAATTTTCACCTTGTTTTCAAGTCAGATTCTCTCGGGCCCTTGACTGGAGGAGGCTCTTCACCCCGCACACTCACGGTAGGGGACTTTGACAACAATGGAAAACTAGACATTATCTTTCCCGTTGGTCGACTAGCCACAGATTCGACTCGAGGTTTGTATATCTATGAGTGGGATGGAATAAAAGACAATGGCTATCGGCGAACCGCGTGGATTAAACCGGAGGAAATTGATACACTTTATAGGACTGCTCGGTTTGGTCGGGTGGAACGCCAAGGACTATTGGCAACCGATGTTGACAAAGATGGTAAGACAGAGCTACTTATTGGAAGCTTTGAATTCACAAACTTTACAACGGACGCAACCTTGTACATTCTTCAGGTGGAATCGGGAACGTTTGCACAAAACAATGCCAAGCTAAAAGTTGAATACAAGTACAAAAAGATGGCCTACATCACTCCCGACTCATCCGACGGCTATATCCCTGCCGGGTTTGCAGTAGGTGACCTTGACAATGATGGAAAAAATGAAATCATCGTACTAGGTCGCGTCAACGTATCTACAGGTTCCGGAATCGGATTCATCGATGTACCCGGACCGAACCAATACGTCGATGGCAGTATAGTTGAGATGACGCCTGTAGGAGGCACGACAATATTTGCGAGAGTTTCAGCTTTGCCAGCATTAGTCAGCACTCCTCAGGGAACAATTGTTTATTTACTTGGCGAGACCGATAATGCGAGTAGCACTCCAATAGCACCACGTGAGCTTTATGTCATCGACAACATCACAGACGTCAGCTTTGTTGGTAAATCAGACGTGAAATTGGTTGCAAAAGGATATGGAGTTTGGGCAGGATTGGCGGCGGGAGATCAAGACCACGGCCTTTCAAAAGATGGATTTGATGTTTACATTCCCGGCAGTAATGAAATCATCGACGCTGAATACAAAGGGACGGGTAGCTTGGCAGACTCCAACAGCTATACTTTTACGAGGTACAGTCTCACTCAGCTTCTACGGAATCCAAGCGGTGCAATCACCAAAGTCATTGTGCCGAAGGCGGATCTTAATGCCAATGGGAGGAAAGAAGTCATTACTGGATATCAAGCCTTCGGCGGAGATAGTATTATCACGCCAACAGGTATACAGCCGCTCAAAGGGGGGCAACTAGTGTTCTTCATCTTCGAATGGGGCGATTCAACTACTAAGGTCGTGACGTCCGTGGCTGATGAGAACAGTTTACCCATCGGGTATAGCCTCGATCAGAACTATCCCAATCCTTTCAACCCATCAACGACGATAAAGTTCTCGCTTCCTAAATCGGGTCCCGTGATGCTCAGGATCTTTGATGTCAACGGACGAGAAGTTCGAACGCTTGCTGCCAACAAAAACTTCGACGCAGGCGACTATAAGGTCGAGTGGGATGGAAAAAGTAACGATGGAAGAGCTGTTTCGAGCGGCACATATTTTTACACTTTAGAGGCGGGATCTTACACCAACACGCGGAAGATGGTCCTGTTGAAGTGAGGATGAATAGAAAAATCTAATTCGTTTCCGAGCTCGAACGGTTCTGATGAAAAAGAATCTACTAGAGTCGGATTCGTTAATCTGCCATTGCTGGCAAACTGGAGGTGTTATGAAAAAGCTTTTCTCATGGTCCCTTATTTTTCTTCTCACTTGTGTCCCTCTCCTTGCACAAAAATCGGTTGAGTCGGGCTACCATGTTTCCTTCGAGGTAACACCTCAAAAGCTTGGAACGAAGAAGCTTAATGGGGCGTATCATGCGATCGGCGGATTCGACCTAAACAACAACGGGAAGGGAGAATTTATTTTCATCACAGACCCGTCTCTCTCAGGCGGTCCCGGAGTAAATAGAACTGACGGATACACAGTTTACTACATGGAAAGCACCGGCAACGACAACTATGAAGTGCGGTGGAGTTTTATAACTGACAGCAATCGTACTCAGCGCTCTTATCCCTATCTCGCGCTTGCCGACATCGACAAGGATGGGAGGCCAGAGCTTTTTGTTTCCGTGCCACTCGAAGCAACCGCAGCAGATCCAAATCCTGTTCGACTCTTTATCTTTGAGTGGGATCCAGTCCTCAAAAACTTTCCTACTACCCCGAGTGCAACCTGGAACTATGGAGTGCGAAACAATTTTCTTTATCTACCCACGACCATAGAAGTGAATGACGTCGATGGAGATGGAGACCGCGAACTAATCACGGCGTCTCGTCGAGATGACTTTGGCGGGCTACAATCCGGGCGTACACTCATTGCATCAAACATTGGGAGCAGCGACATCGGAGGACTGGTTGTCTTTGAGCGAGAGTTTATGGATTCTTCTGCCGTTCTCAAGGGTGGCGCTGTCTACGACATGAAAGTAGTGGATTTCGATGGTGATGGGAAGAAAGAAATCTGGGTATTCACATGGGATATGTACAGTCTTGCAATCTACGAAGCGACAGGACCAAATACCTACACGCTGCAAGCCGACATCAATCGGGCAAAGGACCCTGACGATATCGGTTCCCGACACAGCATGCAGTTTGTCGACGTCAACAAAGATGGGAAGTTGGAAATGTATTCTTTCGGGACTTCCGGCGACGGCGAGCCGAGAACAGCGATCTACTATATCGGTAGTATCAATGATGTGTCGAAACTGACGAAGGATTCTGTGAAAACCTTGGGTGGAGATTTCACCAACCTTGAGAGCAGCACTACCGGGGATCCTGATGGGGATGGAAAAATGGATTTTATCTTTACAACGGGGACTGCTGAGAGGCAGGTCTATCACTTGGAGTACAAAGGCACTGGAGCACTTAATAATATCGCCAGCTACGATTTAAGAGTTCTTTATAAGGACTCGACCACGCTGGGAGACTATCGAGTTCCAGTAATCGTCAGCGACATGGACGGAGATAGAAAACAAGAGATCCTCATTACTAACCTCGACGTAGCTGATAGCACAAAGCCTCTCGTCGTCGTGCTGGAAAGCGACATAGCAACCTCCGTTGACCGTGTGGCAGAAGCTGTCCCGACATCGTTCAGGTTATCCCAAAACTATCCCAACCCCTTCAACCCGTCCACCTTCATTGAATTCTCAGTGCCCAAAACGGAAATCGTCACCATAAAAGTCTACGACGTTCTGGGAAGAGAACTTGAGACGCTGCTCAGTGAGCTGTATGAGCCCGGAACGTACAAAATAAAATTCAAGCCGAAGGATTTCTCAAGTGGCGTTTACCTGTACACGATCAAGGCGGGGGGTTTCTTTGATGCCAAGAAGATGACTCTGCTTAAGTAAACCAATCTCCCATCTTGAGAAAGGTAAAGTCCGATGATTCTCCCTTGGACTTTGCCTTTTTCTTTTTGCCCGGAGGCATGCATGAAACGACCAGCACTTCTTCTCGTGCTTCTCAGCTCGTTCCTCCTCACGATACAAACCGTCTACGCTAACGTCTTTGCCTCCAACATTCGGATTACTAACCCGAACAACACCCCCTTTGATGGACGATTTGATGACGGAACCGGCGCCAAGATACAGTTCGTCCTCAATGATACAGCCTCAATCGTCACCATCAAAGTACTGAACGCAACTACAAATTCTGAGGTTGCTACAATCAATGCCGGAACAATGGGAAAGGGTGAGCGCTCTGTAAATTGGAATGGTGGCGGAACTGTTGCTGGTCAACGATATCTCATTAAGATCACTGCGCAGCAATCGACACGTTCGAACGCCAGCTATAGTATCTTCACGTTCATTATCACAGGAGGCGGTTCGCAGACCATTAACACACGGGGGGTGGACATTGTTCAGAACCAACGACTCAGGAGTTTTGGCTTTCTCTATGCAGGCAATCGCGAGGGCACCCCGATGCCTCAGTCTCTCCTCAAATATCGAGCTGACGGAATCGGGGCCGGTGATTCAGCGGGATACCCTGTTCT
>JAHEZR010000033.1 GCA_023251005.1 Ignavibacteriota bacterium
GATACGTTTATTTCTCTTCGCATGCAGGATCGTTTCAATACAATGTCGATATTGGAAGATTCCAGATCAGCAGGCTTGATCGCGAGACAGGAGATCTCGAAACAATTACATCGGAGTATGGCGGCGGACTTAAGCCTGTCCTCTCACCTGACGGACGCTTCGTGGTTTATGCAACACGCTACGATGCAAAGACGGGTTTACGCATTCGGAACCTCCAGACACGTGAAGAGCGTTGGCTCGCCTATCCCATCCAGCGCGATGAACAGCAGGGATTTGCCGTTGAGGATGTGCTCCCCGGATATAATTTCACGAGGGATGGAAAATCCCTCATCATCAGCTATGGCGGAAAAATCCACAAAATTGAGGTTCTGACACCAGAAGATCAGACCATCCGATTTACCGCGCATGTAAAACAGGAGCTTGGGCCTTTCGTCTACGTTCCAGATAGCGTCTCTGATGGAGATCTCAACGTTCGCCAGTTTCGATGGCATAACCAATCGCCCGATGGAAAACAAATTGTCTTCAGTGCTGTTGGAAAAATCTGGACGATGACTCTGCCAAACGGCAATCCACAGCGTCTCACAAAAGGTTCAGATCGCGAGTACTCACCGATCTTCTCTCCTGATGGAAAATCGATTACGTACGTTTCATGGTCGGACAAAGAAGGCGGAAATCTCTGGAAGATTTCCTCTAGTGGCGGTAATCCGAAGAAGCTTTCAGAGACCGCGGCGTTCTATACAAATCCCTCTTGGTCATCCGATGGTCAAAAAATAGTCCTTCTCATGGGAACGGCCAAAGGATGGCTCTCCCAAGACGGGAGCGACGTTACTGAGCTTCGATGGATTTCGTCGGACGGTGGAGAGTCACATAAGATTACAACCGTGCAGGGGACATCCATCCGACCGACCTTTAACCGGGAGGGAGCTCGTGTCTTCTACACACAAAACGTTCCCCCGACAACTCCGGGCGGTCCACCTCGCACTGCACTGCAATCAATACGACTTGACGGGTTCGATAAGAAGACGCATCTCCATTTTGAGGGTTCCGTTGAAGCCGTTCCGTTACCAGACGAGGATTGGATAATTTTTCTTCTGCGTGACAACCTGTACCTAACTGCTTTTCCCAGAGTCCCCGGAGAGCCGCCATCGGTCAATCCCGAAAGTCCTGCATTCCCAATCAAGCAGCTGACCAAAGATGGCGCCCTCTATCCCAATTGGTCCAACAAAGGAAAAACCATTACGTGGGGATTCACGTCAAGCTATTATCGCATCGCGATCGATTCCGTCGTACAAAAAATTTGGGAAGAAAAGAAATCCCCGACCAAAGAAGACAAGAAGGCTGAGACAAAAGAGGAAAAGAAAGATAGCGTGAGGAAGGAAGAGAAAGCCGATGAGTTGAAACCCGAGGAATTCGAGATCCATTTGACAGTTCCACGTCATACTCCGAAAGGGATGATCGTCCTGAGTGGTGCACGTATCATCACCATGAAAGGCGAGGAAGTCATCACAAACGGAGACATCTTAATTCACGATAACCGCGTCGCGACTCTTGGTCCAGCGGGATCCTTCACGATACCGAAGGAAGCGACAGTCATTGATGTAAAAGGGAAGACAATCATCCCCGGCTTCATCGACATCCACGCACACCTCCGAGGCCAGCCGGATATTTTCCCGAACCAGGCGTGGTCCTTTGCAGCAAATCTTGCCTACGGCGTCACAACATCGCGGGATCCCTCACATGCGAGCGCTCAAGTATTTCCCATGAGTGAGCTGATAGAGACGGGCGAGTTGCTCGGGCCGCGCATCTACAGTACCGGCACAGCGATGACAACAAGGGCAGTCAAGATCAATAGCCTCGAGGACGCAAGGCATCACGTTCGTCGTTACAAGAAACACGGTGCCGACTATCTGAAGGAGTACATGCAGCTACGACGCAATCAACGTCAGTGGATTGCAATGGCGGCAAAGGAGGTTGGAATCAACCTGACCGCCGAAGGCGGCGGTGATTTGAAAACCGACATCGGCATGGTCCTCGATGGATACACCGGTTTTGAACACAGCCTTCCGATTGTTCCTCTTTATAATGATGTCATACAACTCATTGCTCAGGCAAAGACTTATTACACGCCAACTCTCATTGTTTCGTACGGCGGTCAGTTTGGGCAATTTTACTGGAGACAGAAGATGAACATCCACGACGATGTAAAGCTGAGACGTTTCACACCTCACGAAAGTGTCGACCGCGTTGCGCGACGAAGAACACTTCTCCTCGAAGATGAGTATCATTTCCCTCTCATAGCAAAAGGTGCGACTGACATTCTCAGCAAAGGCGGAAATATCTGTCTCGGCGCTCACGGCGAACAACAGGGCATGGGCGCACATTGGGAGCTATGGATGCTCGCATCCGGCGGAATGTCGGCAATGCAAGCCCTCCACGCCGCAACGATCATCGGCGCAGAGTGTCTTGGTCTTCAAAGAGATTTGGGCTCTATCGAGGCAGGAAAGCTTGCGGATCTAATGGTCCTGAATAGGAATCCTCTCGATGATATCCACAATTCCATTGACATGCAATATGTGATGAAGAACGGCCAACTTTTCGATGCAGAGACACTCGATCAGATCTGGCCTGCGAAGAAACCGTTTGGGAAGTTCTTCTGGCAGGAAGAAGACGAAGCTCTGATGAAAGAATTCAAGTAAACCAAGTCGGAACTGAGTTGCCCTGAATGGCACAGTTGCTTTAGTGTCTATTCAGTTCTTCCTTCAAAAAAATTGTTCCCTAAACTTCCTTCAGAGAAAATCTTCGCTACTCAAGGATCGTATATATCTCGCGATGGCCTGATTCCACAAGCGGCATAAACTTTTTATACCAGACGCTCCACTCCTTCGCACCGAGTGTCCTCTTGAGAGTTTTTTCATAATCCGACAAATTCTTGTAGGTGGTTTCAAACACCATGGTGTAATACGATCCAACAAGATCAACCATTGCACGACCAGGACCATAGCCTACTTTCTTGTTAATGGCAGATCCTTTCTTCCATAATTCCTTGGCTTCCCTGGCCTTGCCAAACTTCAGTTGAAACACATCTCTTACCAGTATCATAAGCACCTCCTTACAGATGTTTGGTTGATTAGAAAGTTGGTCCTCGGTACTGCAGAAACGTTCTTGGCACACCAAAATATAAGAAAATTTCTTGAAAAGCGGGTAGCTTTTTCGTATAATGCGCCTGGTGATTTTGCAACTATAACATCAAATCGGTAACGGTGTGCATCCATATAGGAGCAAGCCATGATCTTCAAACAATTCCAGCACGAAGAGGGTGCGTGTCTTTCCTACGTCCTAGGTTGTACGGCGAAAAAGGTGTGCGCTGTCGTCGACCCGCAGCTCAATGTCGAGTCCTACCTTGACTTCGCGAAAGCAAAGGGGCTGGAGATCACGCACATCATCGAAACACATGCCCAAGCAGATCATCTGTCGGGAGCGAAACACCTTGCTGAAGTTACGAAAGCCCCCGTGCACTTTCATGAGTCCGCTGAGGCTGGTTTTCCGGTGAGTAAGGTTCGAGAAGGGGATACAATCGACGTTGGGAACATTCAGCTAAAGGTTCTTCACACCCCCGGTCATACGGCAGACAGCATCAGCATTGTCGTTACCGATACGACGAGAAGCAAAGAACCGTGGTTTGTCCTCACGGGCGACACGCTCTTCGTTGGAGATACCGGCCGTCCGGATTTGGATGGAAGCGCCGAACAGCTTTACGACAGCGTCTACGGAAAACTGATGAAGCTTGATGATGCGCTCGAGATCTTCCCGACTCATTATGCGGGATCTGTGTGTGGAAAAGCTCTCAGCCCGAAGCCAAGCTCGACGATCGGATTCGAGCGCCGATTCAATCCGTCGCTTCAATTCAAATCGAAGGAAGAATTTGTTCAATTCGTTACTGACAGCCTGCCCGTGCAGCCGCCGCGGTTCCAGAAGGTTCGCCAGTTTAACCTTGGTTTTCTGAAAGAACCTCCCATCGACAAGACATTTGATACCAAGGCGCTGCAGATCACTGTGGAGGACCTCAAACGTCGTATGAATGCTGGCGACAATCCATTCATCCTCGATGTCCGAGAGCAGCAGGAGTACAACATCTGCAACCTCGGTGGTTATCTTATTCCGCTTGGCCAACTTCCAAAGCGACTGCCTGATCTCGATCCAAGCAAAGAGATTGTTGTGCACTGTCATACCGGCTCGAGGAGCCAGCAAGCAGTAGAGTTTCTCTACGAGTCCGGCTTCAAGAACGTGAAGAATCTTGTCGGCGGCATCGAGGCTTGGGCCAGAAAGATCGATCCAAGCATGCCGAGATACTGATGATACCGTGAAACCACGGAGAGCACCGGGGACACAGAGATTCGGTCTCCGCCACAGCGGACGCCGTGACGCCCTCCACGTACCCCGCCCGCCCATGGCGTTCGGGCAGGGCTGTGGTTAAGTATCTTCCACCTACCAGCCTGTATGAGTAGTCTTCCCATCCGCCTCGGCATACGACAAAACCTCCCTCAGTTTTCCCTTCTTGTTCTCATCAATGGATTCGTTGGGGCGATGGTGGGGATGGAGCGGACAATCCTTCCCCTGATTGCTGAACAAGATTTTGGGCTCGCCTCGAAGAGTCTCATCCTTTCCTTCCTCGTAAGCTTTGGTATCGTCAAGGCACTCAGCAATCTCCTCGCCGGAAAGTTCTCAGAAAAACTTGGAAGGAAAAAGATTCTTGTTCTCGGATGGCTGTTTGGCATTCCTGTTCCGTTTCTCCTTATCTACGCGCCTTCCTGGGATTGGGTTATCTTCGCAAATCTGCTGCTCGGAGTGAATCAAGGTCTGTGCTGGTCGGCAACCGTGATTATGAAGATTGACCTTGCTGGTCCAAGGCAGCGCGGCCTTGCGATGGGACTCAATGAGTTTGCTGGGTACCTCGCGGTTGCAATCGCTGCATACGTCTCGGGTATGCTCGCGGCAGAATGCGGACTTCGACCTTATCCATTCTACCTTGGATTTGGTTTCTCCTTCGCCGGGCTGTTCCTCTCTATCGCCTTAACAAGGGACACCTCTGGACACGCTCAACTCGAATCCGCAGAAGCGGGAACTCAATGGGTTGTGGTTCCTTTCAAAGAAGTTTTCCTGCAAACAAGCTGGAAGAACAAAGGCCTTTTCTCTTGCAGTCAAGCTGGACTCGTCAACAACCTGAACGATGGTGCCGCGTGGGGACTTTTCCCCCTTTTCTTCGCTGTGCATGGACTAAGCGTCGAACGGATCGGTTTCCTCGCCGCGATTTATCCAGCAACATGGGGTGCTGGTCAACTTCTCACGGGCCCATTGAGCGATCGACTTGGACGAAAATGGATGATTGTATTGGGAATGTGGCTGCAGGCTGTTGCTATTTGTGGGGTCGCTTTGCTTCCCGAGTGGCCATATCAGACCAGCGCAATGGTCTTGCTCGGCGTTGGAACGGCAATGGTTTATCCAACACTCCTCGCAAGCATCGGTGACCTCACGGAGCCAAGCTGGCGCGCATCGGCCGTAGGGGTGTATCGATTGTGGAGGGACCTCGGCTACGCGGTCGGTGCGATTCTTTCGGGAGTCGTTGCTGATCGCCTCGGCATTAGCAGCGCGATTATCACTGTAGGCTTTCTCACTTTTCTCTCCGGCGTGGTTGTCCTTGTAGGGATGAGGCGAGGTTCAAGAGGCCCCGCTACTGCTGTGGCGCATTAAGAAAAACTTAGGAAGGATCTCTCATGGCAAATGAATTTGAAAACAAGATCGCCCTTGTTACAGGCGGAACAAGCGGAATTGGCCATGCATGTGCAATTGCGTTTGCACGGGCAGGGGCGAAGGTTGCAATCACTGCCCGACGGGAAGAAGAATTAAGGAAGACTGCTTCCGAGATGGGGAATGACAATGTGGAAATCATCGGGGGCGATGTTACCAAAGAAGAAGATAGAAAAAGGATTGTTGAGAGAACTCTAATGAGATTTGGAGGAATCGATATCCTCGTGAACTCCGCAGGTATTATCGGGTTTGGAACAATTGAGAACACAACGATTGAGCAGTGGGATGAGATGTTTGATATCAACTTACGATCCGTCTTCCGCTTGACTCAACTTGCAGTGCCCTCGATCATCGCGAATAAAGGAAACATCGTCAATATCTCGAGCGTTGCGGGGATGCGATCTTTTCCTAACATCCTCTCATACTGCGTGAGCAAGGCCGCCCTGGATCAACTCACGCGGTGCGCTTCACTGGAGCTTGCCCCGAAGGGTGTAAGAGTGAATGCGGTGAGCCCAGGGGTTGTCGTCACGAATCTCCATAAAGCGGGTGGAATGGATGAGGGAAGTTATTCTAAATTCCTGGAGAGATCTAAGGAAACTCATCCGATCGGACGCGTAGGAACTGCACAAGATGTGGCAGAGCTTGTGCTTTTCCTCGCATCTGGCAGAGCCGGGTGGATCACCGGCGCGATCTACAGCATCGACGGTGGGCGTGCAAATACGTGTGCACGATGAAGTGTACTGATTAGAAAAGATCGGCCAGGGAGAGGGAGAAGAAAAATCTGTCCCCGTTTATTTTCCCTAATCTCCACGTGAAATCCGTTCGGAAGAATCCGAGGATCCGACTGATTCCAAATCCAACTTCTTTGTACCACCCATCCGTCGTGTGCACAATGAATGGAAGCTGACCACGTGTTGCGCCGGTCAGCCACGTGCGGGCCACCGCACCCGAGATGATCAACTCAGTTCCCGCCTTCTCCAGAAACTCGATACCGAGCCAATGAAATGGCAACGAGCGAAAATTGTGTTCGGCGACGGCGCTGAGATAGCGATCGCCAGAAAATTCCTTCACTCGTACGCCCCGAAGTACGCCAAAGGGAGCTACACCACCATAGCGAGACTCGAGGTCGAACAAGCGCTGCGGTGGAAGTACTCCATCCGCCGCTCCACCAACAAGGCGAACATTCAATTGAGGAGAGAAAAGCAGTCCACTCAGGAAAGTAGATTGTCGCAACGCCAATACAAGCGAAAACCGAGTGAAATCGAAGCTGCTTCCAAGGCTCGGCGATGAGCGCTCGACTTCGAGGTGCAACGGCGGTTCAACTCGACTCAGTGAACTTGAGACAAACCTTGGAGATCGGGGAAACCAGAAATCAAGGGCAGCGCTGAGGCTCTTCAAATCTCCATCGTGGATGGCGGGATTAATTCTGTAATCTCGACCGCGTGAAAAAAAACTGAAGTCCGTTGTGTTCTGCACACTCCTCTCTTTTTCATTCCGATAAGAAGCCTGGACAGAAAACCATCGCGCTGGCTGAAAGTCGACAAATCCGCGCCAGCCCGTTGCACGATAGTAATCCCGGTAATCGTCTTTCTTTAGAACTGACCCGAGACTGATAAGAAAGCTTCCATAAAAATTTCCATCCGGCCGATGTTCGGTCTGACGATAAACCTCCGCGCCTGTCCTGAGATTCGGTCGTGTGAGAACTCGCTGAGTCAAGGCAAGGTTCCACTTCACGTCGTGATCTGAGAATCCATATCCGATGCCAGCATCGATCAGCGTCCGAACTGTCGGTGTGCTGTCCAATCTCACGTGCGCGCCAAGGAAGAACCCCTCGACGCGGTTGAATCGCGCATCAAGATATCGAACGGGGGATTCAAGGGCCGTCCCGAGTGCGGCGAGTGCTCCGCCCGGCCGGAATTGTTTCTCGAGCGTCTGAGTGCTGTCGAGAGTCCGATAGGCTGTCTCTTCAATTGATGTGAGGGGAAGAACTTGATTCCTCTTCCAAAACGTCGAGTCGAACGCTGCTGCTGCAGAATCGACGGTCACGCGCCTCAACTCGAAGAGACTATCCGGCACCACCGAGTTGATGGTGTACTCATAGAGAACCGACCGATGCTCAAAGTTGAATCTTGGAAATGAGAGGCCCGGGATGCTAAGGTCAACGACAGCGGCAATTGAAATATCTACGGGCATCCAAAAAATATTATCAAAGAGACTGAATCGCTGTTGATACCGAACGCCGAGCTCGTTCACGAATGGAAACCGAAATGCTCCGTTCGGCTTTACATGCACACGCATCACAGCGTATGTGCTGTCGGCAATGCTTACCGTGCCTTCAAGGAGGGGCTTCACCTCACTCTTGGGCGTCATCCGCAATTCGTATATCCTGACTCCTCGCGACTCATAAGTTCTCTCGAGTTTGTAATCGTAGTTATCAAGCGCATCCGGAGCCGTTGGCCCAACAAAGGTGTATCCACCAAGACGGATCTCGTCCTCATTAAAGTTCAGGATTTGCCCGACGGCTGTAAAGTTTCGTGCTGCCGGTACGTTCTCTGTTTGCCGGCGCTGATGAATCACCTCGCGGAGCCCGTCATCTTTGCGCCAGAAGCCTCGCGTAAATGATTCAGTGATGCTTGCGATGGAGGTGTCTCTTTGTAGAATCTGCTTCGTGTAGGCATCAAACTCATAGGTTTGTAGGAGCTCCATCCACTTCCTCTTGTTGGCGATCGCCTTCCGAATGATCTCAACACCGGGATCTTCTGCAACGACAACGACCTCTTGAAGATGAACAGGAGAGGGCTTCAACCGAATAGTTCGTTCTAAGTTTGACGTGAGAGAAATCGACAGCGTATCGGACAGGTAGCCCACGCTGCTGACGAGAATTCTATAGTCGCCGGTTGCAAGCGTGATGCGGAATGCGCCGTCTGAGCCGCTCACGGTTCCACGAGAGGTGTTGAGAACTCGGAAAGTGATGCCGGGAAGAGCGGTACTAGTTTCGTCATCGATGACTTTCCCGCTGAAGGCAAAGACTCTATCTTGACCTGATGCATCCACCGGAAGAGACGTGATGAAGAAAATAACAGAGAATGCTGTTAAGTAGAATTTCTTAAAGACAGACATTCGATGATGTAGGTTTTTCGGTAAGTCGTCGGTTTCGTCTGGACAAAGGTATATCAGCATATGATCATATTCAAGCTTAGAAATCGTCGGCGACTTTTTCAC
>JAHEZR010000034.1 GCA_023251005.1 Ignavibacteriota bacterium
GCAGACGTGGGAAGAAATTTATCGAGGATGGAAATCCACACAGTATCAGTACTACTGGACAAAGTACAACCTCAATCTCGTTCCTTACGACGGGAGCTATTTCTCACCGCGAGAGAAAGTGGATCAGTAGAACAGTCCTTGTGATTTGGTTGAGGAGTTTGTTTCATTCTAACTTCTGATAATTTTTCCACGAGCCCTCTGAAATTTCGATTCTCCCACCGAAGCTTTTCTCTGGAATCTTCTCTGAAGAATGTTTAGATTGATTGTGTTCTCACGGTCCATGTGAGCAAAGAAACTTCTTCACGTTACATTTCCTGGTAAGCGAACTGCCCTGAAATCCATGACCTCCTACGAACGGGTCCTCGCTGTTCTTCACGGACAAGAGCCGGATCGGGTCCCAATCTTTGAGCTTCTCATCGACCCAAGTGTGATGAAGGCTATCCTGCCCGGCGCTCACTATCCAGATTTTGTCGAGGCGATGGACATCGATGTTGTGGTCACGAATACTCCTTCGAAGCTCTACGAAGAAAAAGTTCTGGACGCTGTGCAGCGGATCGTTGTAAACGAATGGGGGGTCGTTCGTCAATACGGTGTCCAGGTCGTTTCGATGCCACTCGATGGCCCGATTAAAAAAGTAGAGGACCTGGAGTCCTACAAACCCCCTGATCCCCATGCAGAGCGAAGGTTTGAAGAGCTCCAAGTGCTCCTTCATAGGTTTAAAGGGAAGCGATTTGTGGGGATGCATCTCCACGATGGCTTCAGTTATCCATGTTACCTCCGGGGGATGCAGCGACTCATGATGGACCTCTTCGAGAATCCCGACTTGGTCCACAAACTTGTTCGGCTCTCGGTCGATCACAACATTGTGATCGCGGAGCGAGCGATCGCACTCGGTGCGGACTTCATCATTCTCGGCGATGACTACGGCTCGATCGAAGCTCCGTTGATTTCTCCAGGACATTTTCGGGAATTCTTTCTTCCAGCAATTCGGGAGATTGTCGAGGCCGTCCATGGCAAAGGTGCTTTCTGCTTCAAACACTGCTGTGGGAACATCAACCTCATCCTCGATGACATGGTTGGTTCTGGAATCGACGCGCTGCACCCATTTGACGCCACGGCAGGGATGGACATTGTCACGGTTAAGCAACGCTTTCCTCGCCTGACCGTCATGGGTGGAGTAGATTGCGGTGCTGTATTAACGGACTATCCAGTCGCAGCAGTCATCAACGAGGTGAAGCGATTGCTTCGGGATGTGTCTCCGGGCGGACGGTACGTCATCTCTTCGACCAACACAATTCACCATACGGTCAGGTCTGAAAATTATCTTGCGATGTTGTCAACCGTCAAGGAGTTCGGTCGATATCCAGTTACGGCTCTGCAGGTTTAGAGCAGATCAAACCGAATCAAAAACCGTAATGGAAAGCAAGCGATTTACGAGTCTTGTCGTCTCCAACAATGAAGGGTTGATGTTTGGGAAATCACCGAATCCAATCACTTGTGGTTTCGGGCTCACGATCGGAGCGGGAGAAGTACATCCCGAGATCAACTTTACTCTCCCAACGATGTCAATTGATGAAAACAGTTGGTTGGAGGTCGTTGCTCACTATGAAGAGATCGGCTCGATGATCGAAAGTGCCTCGAAGCGTCTCAGCCTTTCCGGGCTCGTGGTCGAGTTCGAGCTCCTTCCTCAAATGACCGAGCACCCAGAGTGGGGAGCGGAGATCACCGCAATTCTCCATCGCCATCTCGTACAGGCTAATGAGGAGTTTGGGCTGAAGTCTGCCCTTCGAGTCACGATCACTGACATCCGCGACAACGTGCGACCACCCATTCTTCGTTCGGGCAAACCGTGGGAACAAATGCTAAAATCGTTTGACCTCTGCGCCGATGCCGGGGCACACATCTTCTCGATAGAATCTGTGGGTGGGAAAGAGGTTAACGACAAGGCAATGCTCGATGGCGATCTCGACGGCGTCATCTTTGCGCTCGGTGTGCTTGCTCCGCTCGATATGGCCTTCCTCTGGGAAAACATCACTCGCATCTCAAAGGCGAAAGGGGCCATCCCTGGCGGGGATTCTGCGTGTGGGTTTGCCAACACGGCGATGCAGCTTGCCGGTCAACACATGTTGCCGGAAGTCTTCGCGGCGATTGTTCGAGCGGCGAGTGCGGTCCGAAGTCTCATCGCCTTCGAGCAGGGAGCCGTTGGTCCGTCGAAGGACTGTGCGTACGAAGGGCCGATTCTCAAAGCGATAACGGGCTGCCCAATTTCGATGGAGGGAAAATCAGCGACATGCGCACACTTCAGTCCCATTGGAAATATCAGCGCGGCGATGTGTGATCTCTGGAGTAATGAATCCGTGCAAAACATCCGCCTCCTTTCTGGCTCGGCGCCCGAAGCGTACCTCGAGCTTCTCGCCTATGACTCGCGGCTCTTCAACCAGGCGTTGAGGTCCGGGAGCGAGACCACACTGCAGAGACTTCTTGTTGATTCAGATGCCTACACAAGTCCGCAGGCTCTCGTTCTCACACCAGAGTCGACAGTACGGATTGCAAGGGCGATCGTAGGTGCGGAAAGCAACTACCACCGTACGATCGAAGCTACCCGTGCAGCGTGGGCGATTATCGATGAAGCATCTCATGACGGAAGCTTAAGTCTCTCTGGCGCTGAGAAGCGGTGGATGGAGAGAATGAAACGCGATATTGATGTGCTGCCGGACGATGAAGTCCTCTTCACGCGATCAATGATGTTGAAGTACAAAGATCTCTTCCTACCTGAAAGTTACGGACTCTCAGAAGTCGTTTGATGGAATTTCCCCTTCCTCTTTTAGCGGTCATCTCTGTCCTTTTCTTCGGCGTGGCGTTTCTCTACTCCTCAGTCGGACACGGAGGGGCATCCGGGTATCTCGCTGTGCTTTCTTTTTTCACTCTTGCCCCCACCTTGATGTCCACAACAGCGCTGATCCTTAACATTCTCGTTTCAGGGATCGCTCTTGTCTCCTTTCTCAGGGCAAAGCATCTAGAAATAAAGTTAACCTGGCCGTTCATCGTTAGCTCCATCCCCGCAGCCTTCCTGGGCGGAACGCTCCAAGTCTCGGCGTACGATTACCAGTTCCTTCTTGCAGCGGTCCTCCTTGTTGCTGGATTGCGATTCTTGTTTGAGTCTCGCCCTCTCGGAGAAGAATCTGAACTGAAGTCCCCTTCTCTTCTCGTCTCACTCCCAGTCGGGGCCTCGATTGGCTTCGTTTCGGGAGTCGTTGGTGTTGGCGGTGGCATCTTTTTGAGTCCTCTGATTTTGATGGTGCACTGGGCGGACGCAAAGCGAACAGCTGCAACATCTGCAGCGTTTATCTTCGCGAATTCTCTTGCTGGACTTTCCGGGCGTGTCACCGAAGGGAGTTTCGCAGTGGGATCTCTTCTGCCCCTTCTCATTGCGGCATTTGTCGGAGGGCTTCTCGGTTCACACTTCGGCGCCGTTCGATATTCTCAGCGAACGATACGCAAGCTACTTGGTGGAGCCCTTCTTATTGCATCGATAAAACTCTTTCTTGCAGTGCTTTAAGAAATTAAAGAGAAGGTGATGGACCAATGAAAACTCGTGCTAAGCACATCTATCAGCAAATTTCAGTCCATATCCGTCGGGCAAAACTTCCTGATGCAACCATCGTAACTCGGTTCAACGCCGCGATGGGGAGGGAGACCGAAGGAGTAATACTGGAGGAGCGAAGGCTTCGCAGCGGCGTCAAAGCGATACTTGGGGATCCGACGAAGGGATTTTATCTCGTCGCTGAAGTGAGTGGCAAAGTCGTAGGCCAGATGATGGTCACACAAGAGTGGAGCGACTGGCGAAATGGATTCTTCTGGTGGATCCAGAGTGTTTACGTTCACCGGTTGTATCGCGGGCTCGGCGTGTACGGCGCGCTTCACAAGCATGTCGTCAAGCTCGGCAAAAAGCGAAAAGATATCTGCGGTATCAGGCTTTATGTTGACAGGCACAACAGGAGGGCAAAGAAGGTCTACAAGAAGTTTGGTATGAAGAAATCGAATTATGAGATGTTTGAAGAAGACTTTGTTCTGGACAGGTAATATCCGCGTTAGCCCTTTTCCTTCATCCAAAACCTATCACGTTTAGCTTTCGTTTGCAGATTCCCACTTGACAAAAATATTGAAAAGGCTTATCTTTTCATCTGAATGATTGTTCATTCGTTTGTCTGACTTGTTTTCGGAGGTTGCCATGCCGAAATCGAAGTATCAGTGTGAAGTGGAGTACGTGCATGAGGACCGTGTGAAATCTGCTCGCAAGGCGATCCATGATGATGACACACTCCTGGGGATGACCGAAACCTTCAGTGTTCTCAGTGATCCAACGCGGTTGAAAATTGTGATGGCTCTTTTGAGGGAGGAACTCTGTGTTTGTGATATCGCTGGTCTTCTCCGCGTCACGGAATCTGCGGTGTCCCATCAACTCCGATTACTGAAAAATCTTCGTCTCGTGAAGTATCGAAGGAACGGGAAGATGGCGTACTACTCCCTTGACGATGAACATATCGAGGATCTAATCAGAGTCGCCGCCCGCCACGTTTCAGAACTATGAAAACGTCTCGGATAACAATCGAAGGAAGAACGTCGAGAACTTCAACGTTCTTCATTGAAGGCATGTGTTGTGCCGACGAGGAATTTACCATCCGCAAGAGACTCGGCTCTCTCGAAGGTGTGGATTCATGTTCATTCAATCTTGTTGCACAGAAATTGACTGTGACCCATCGTCGCGAAGATGCCATGATTCTAAAAGCATTACGTGAAGTGGGTTTCAATCCTCGAGTCGCAGCGGGCAGTCTCCCATTGACCTCCGCTAAGAAGAACCGCACTCAACTTTTTTTCCTTGCTGTGTCAGGAGCTTTGACGCTTCTCGGTGGAATTCTTCTCAACTTTGAGGTTTCATCCACAATCACAGTCCCAACGTTTCTACTTGCGATACTCGTCGGCGGCTGGCGAATTGCACTCAAAGGATTGAAGGCTGCTCGGACACTCGTCCTCGATATGAATTTTCTCATGACCATCGCCGTAGTCGGAGCGATGACGATCGGACAGTGGGAAGAAGCAGCTGCCGTTACTTTTTTGTTTGCGCTTGCGCTACAGCTCGAATCCTACAGCATGGAAAAAACGAGGAACGCGATCCGCTCTTTGATGGAACTGTCTCCGCCAACCGCTCGCCTTCTCCTTGACCAAAAGGAGTCTGTAGTGCCAGTGGAGCGAGTTTCAGTCAGTGAGCATATCCTCATTAAGCCCGGTGAGCGCATCCCGCTCGATGGCGAGGTGGTCACAGGACATTCATATGTCAACCAGGCTCCGATTACAGGTGAATCGATCCCTGTCGAGAAAGGAGTTGGTGATGTAATCTTTGCTGGCTCGATCAACGAAAAAGGATCGCTGGAAGTTCGAGTTACGAAGCTTGCCCAGGATACCACCCTCGCCCATATCATTCACCTTGTCGAGGAAGCCCAGGCCAGGCGTGCACCCTCACAGACTTTCGTTGATCGTTTCTCGCGAGTTTATACGCCAGCCGTCATCGGTCTCGCGATTCTGATCTCCATAGTTCCGCCGTTGTTCTTTGGTCAGCCTTTTGAAATGTGGTTCTATCGGTCTCTCGTATTACTTGTGATCGCCTGTCCATGTGCACTCGTCATTTCAACTCCAGTGACGATCGTCAGCGGACTCACGAATGCAGCGAGGAACGGGATTCTGATCAAAGGCGGCGCCTATCTCGAGAATGCCGGCGCGCTCAAAGTCATCGCATTCGACAAGACGGGCACGCTCACCTTTGGCATTCCGACCGTGACGGATGTCATTTCCCTCAACGGACTCTCTCGCCAAGAAATTGTCGCCATTGCGGCTGCGATTGAATCTCGCTCTGAGCATCACCTCGGTGATGCAATCCTCCGATACGCAAGGGAACAAAACATCTTGTGCGAAGGAATCGCCCTCCATCAATTTGAATCCTTGACGGGGAAAGGGATCCGGGCTTCTCTAAACGGAAAAACATACTACATCGGAAATCATGCTCTCGCAGAGGAGAAGGGAATCTGCTCTCCACGAGTTGAAGAGAAGCTCCACAAGCTTGAGGAAGAGGGAAAGACAACGATTATTCTCGGAACAGAGAGTGAAGCTCTCGGCATCCTTGCTATTGCAGACGAGATTCGGGAAGAGAGCAGGGACGCAATCGAAGCGCTTCACGAGAATGGTATCGCGAAAGTAGTGATGCTCACTGGAGACAACCGCGGAACGGCAAAGGCAATCTCTGATCGGCTTAGCATTGACGAGTACCAAGCGGATCTGCTGCCGGAACAGAAAGTCGACGCCGTCAAGCGTCTCCGAGAGCGATATGGGATGGTTGGAATGGTTGGTGACGGGATCAACGATGCTCCGGCTCTCGCCGCATCGTCCATCGGTATCGCCATGGGGACGGCTGGCTCGGATACGGCTCTCGAAACTGCGGACATCGCACTCATGGGCGACGACCTCTCGAAGCTCTCGTACACAATCTCGCTCAGCCGCAAAACGCTAAAAGTCATCAAGCAAAACATCGCACTCTCCCTCTTCATAAAACTCGTGTTCTTGCTACTCGCGATCCCGGGTCTTGCAACACTCTGGATGGCCATCGCCGCTGATGAGGGAGCCACGCTCCTTGTCATCTTCAACGCACTTCGCATTTTGAAGACTGAAGATCGTCGCCGCGCTTGAGCCGACGTCGGTTTCGCCCAAGACCAACCTTTGACTTTCTTCTCATTTTTTCTTACCTTAAAATCCGCATTTCGAATGGTTCATTTCATCGGCACTGGAAGGAGCTTTGAATGTACGCCGTCTTAGAAATTGCAGGAAAACAATTCAAAGTAGCCAATTCTGACAAGCTCAGAGTTCCAAGCCTGAAGGCCGAAATCGGGAATACGGTCACATTTGAGAAAGTTCTTCTTGTTGGGGACAATGGGTCGACGAAAGTCGGGAATCCCACTGTCGAAGGTGCCAGGGTTGAGGCGAAGATCCTCGGTCATGGAAAGGATGAGCGGGTGATCGTTTTCAAGAAGAAGCGGCGGAAAGGTTACCGCGTGAAGCGAGGACATCGGCAAGGATATACGGAGATTGAGATCAGCAAAATCGGATAGAAAGTTGGAGATAGAATATGGCACATAAAAAAGGAATGGGGAGTTCGCGGAACGGCCGCGACAGCAATGCACAGCGCCTCGGCGTGAAACGCTTCGGAGGGGAGATGGTTACTGGTGGAAGTATTATTGTTCGCCAGCGGGGAACGAAATTCCTTCCAGGCCGAAACGTCGGCCGCGGTAGCGATGATACTCTCTTCGCGAAGAGCAATGGCATCGTGAAGTTTGAGCGCTTCAGCAAAACAAAATTGATGGTAAGTATTTTAGAACCAGTGTAACTCGATCCCCTCCGCCGATGGCGGAGGGGATTCTTTCTACCCCACCCCAAGACGGCTCACCTCACACAGTTCAGGAGTAATCTATGAAGATCAGCGTTATTGGCGCCGGCAACGTCGGTGCAACTGCCGCCCAGCGCCTCGCAGATAAAGAGCTCGCCAATGAAGTCGTTCTCGTCGATGTCATCGAAGGGTTGCCTCAAGGGAAAGGGCTCGACCTCTATGAGTCGGCACCTGTTGAAGGATTTGATGTGAAAGTCGTGGGAAGCAATAGCTACGCAGAAACATCAAACTCGGATCTAATCATCATTACTGCAGGTATAGCGCGGAAACCCGGCATGACGCGCGAACAGCTTCAGGAGACCAATGCAGCAATCATGAAAAGCGTCACCGAGGGGGCCGTTGCTGTTTCACCCCGTGCGATCCTCCTCGTCGTTTCTAACCCGCTCGATGTCATGACCTATGTTGCACTGAAGGTGAGCGGTTTTGAGCGGCACCGTGTCATCGGGATGGCCGGCGTCCTTGACTCCGCACGATTTCGGACCTTTATCGCGATGGAGCTGAAGGTTTCAGTTGAGGATGTGAATGCATTTGTTCTCGGAGGACATGGTGATTCAATGGTTCCGCTGCCGCGGTATTCCACTGTCGCAGGAATTCCGATCCCCGAACTTCTGCCAAAAGAAAACATCGACCGATTAGTAAAGCGCACTCGTGATGGCGGAATCGAGATTGTGAACTATCTCAAGACAGGTAGCGCGTACTACGCACCGTCATCGGCAGTCGTCCAGATGGCGGAAGCGATTGTGAAGGACAAGAAGCGGATTCTGCCTTGTGCTGTCTGGCTGCAGGGAGAGTATGGCATTAGCGATACTGTCGTCGGAGTTCCTGTGAAACTGGGAAAGAATGGTGTAGAGGAGATCATTCAAATAAAGTTGAATGCGGAAGAGCAGGCCGCACTCAATAAATCGGCGGCCGATGTGAAAGAAAATATTGGGAAGTTGAAGCTGTAAACTGAATCAAACGACGGAAGGTAGCAGGTCCTGCGCGGGAAGGCGGGACTTTTTCATTTCACCAGCAGCAGTGTCATTTCCACCTCCGAGCCTTCTTCAGAGAAGTGAAATTCCACTCTGTCCACCAGCGTCTTCATTAAAAAAACTCCCCTTCCACTCTCGCGGAGCAGGTTGGATTCATTCAATGGGTTGCCAATCTTCTGTGGATTGAAGCCTTTTCCACTGTCCCTTACCCTGAGAATCATCTTCTCGTCTGAGAGTTCACAAGTCAAGTAAACTTTCTTTCGTGGATCCGACTTATTTCCGTGGAAGATGCTGTTATTCACAGCCTCGGTTGTGGAGACCAACACTTTGTGAAATTGAATCTCATCGAGGTGAGCATCCTTGTTTACTCTCTGGAGGAATTTTTCAACTCGATGAATCAGTTTCGGATTGCTGCTCATGCTCATCCGAAACTGCTTGGTGCTGCGAGTCAACCTTTTGCTCCTTTCTCCATGCTAGAGGCCAAGGACAATAT
>JAHEZR010000172.1 GCA_023251005.1 Ignavibacteriota bacterium
CACGGGAGAGCAGGCACTGCTCGAGGTCGGCCTACACGGTGCTCACCTGGAGATCGTTAAACTTATTGGTAAAATGAAATACCGGTCAAGCTATGGGCAGAACCTGCTCGCTCACAGCATTGAAGTTGCCCACGTGACAGGCTTGATGGCAGTTGAGCTAGGTCTTGACCAGGGTCATGCAAAGAGGGCTGGCTTGATGCATGATCTAGGAAAGACTGTAGATCGATCCGTCGAAGGGCCTCACGCCCTCATTGGATATGAAGTAGCGAAAAAATATGGTGAGCATCCTGTCGTAGCAAATGCGATAGGATCCCACCACGAAGATATCCCGATGGAAACCCCAATCGCTGGACTGGTCCAAGCGGCAGATGCGATAAGCGGTGCTCGTCCAGGTGCTCGACGTGAGTCTGTTGAAGGCTATATCAAGCGACTCGAAAAACTCGAGCAGCTTGCCAAGTCCTTTCAGGGCGTGGCAAAGACATACGCGATCCAGGCAGGCCGGGAGATCCGAGTCATCGTGGAGCCGGATAAGATTGATGATGCTATGGCCGATCAGCTCTCCAGGGATATCGCGGCGAAGATCCAAGAAGAGATGGAATACCCCGGTCAGATCAAGGTTCTCGTCATTCGAGAGGTTCGGTCGATCTCGTTTGCTAAATAGACGTTGAATGGTAGAGTGGCGCCAAAAAAGAAAAGGCGACTTCTGAGGGTGGGTGTGACCGGAGGAATTGGTAGCGGGAAGTCAGCAGTATGCAATTTGTTCGGAAAGTTCCGCGTTCCAGTTCTCACAGCCGATGATATTGCACGGGAGCTGACGGATTCAGAACCAGAGATCAAGAAAAGGATCAGAGGTACCTTTGGTTCCGAAGTATTCACAAAGGACGGTCAGCTCGACCGAAAAAAAATGGCTCAGATTGTCTTTGGGAGCAAGTGGAAAAAAGAGAAACTAAATGCAATTGTTCACCCGTTTGTGTTGAAGAGGATCAAGGAGGAAACCCAAAGGCTGGAGAAAATCGATAGTGTGCCCTTTGTCATACACGAAGCTGCTCTCATTTATGAAGCTGGTGCCGACAAAGATTTGGACTATGTTATCGTTGTCGATGCGGATGAGGAGACGCGGATTCGAAGAGTGATGAAGCGTGATGGGGTGTCGCGGTCTGAAGTTCTGCGACGAATCGATTCACAGATGCCCGCCGGGGGGAAAAAAGAGCGAGCTGACTTTGTGATTAGAAACGATAATGACTTGCAAAGTCTTGAAGAAAAAGTAAAATTTTTCTATCACCTCCTTCTAAAAATCTCTAAGATAGCTACGGCTTGATTTGTCTCTCACCTTGGTGAGCGAATGAATCTCTTCGAACTCGAATCCCAATTCTTCTTCAAAACTTATAAGCGCATTCCGCTTGAGATTGATCGAGGTGAAGGTTGTTATCTCATCTCCAAAGATGGTCAGCGTTATCTTGATCTTTTCGGAGGGCTAGCGGTAAACGCCCTCGGATACAGTCATCCGAAGGTTATCCGAGCCATCCGTGATCAAGTCCACCGTTACATCCATCTATCAAATTTTTTTCTCTCAGAACCGCAACTTCGGTTGGCTGAGTGTTTACTACGCCACTCAAAATTTCAAAGATTGTTTTTTACAAACAGTGGAACCGAGGCAATCGAAGGTGCAATCAAGATTTGCCGAAAGTGGGGAAAACGATCGGGCAAGACAAAGATCTTTGGTATGACGAACGGCTTCAACGGACGCACGATGGGTGCTCTCTCATTGATGGACAAACCAAACTATCGTGATGGCTACGAGCCGTTCCTACCCGATTGTGATCATGTCGAGTTTAATGATGTGGATGATCTACACCGAAAAATCTCTCAAGACTGTGCTGCGGTATTTCTGGAACTCATCCAGGGTGAAGGGGGAATCGTGGAAGCATCGCAGCAGTTTGTCGAGGAACTCTTCAGGCTCAGGGAGAAATTTGGTTTCCTCGTTGTGGCTGATGAGATTCAAACCGGGGTTGGACGTACAGGGAAGTTCTTTGCATTTGAACATTATGATGTCCTTCCAGATATCGTTACACTCGCGAAGCCGATCGGCGGAGGGCTTCCTCTCGGCGCTATCCTCGGAAACGACAAAGTCTCGGATGTCCTGAGTCCGGGGATGCATGGGACAACGTTCGGAGGAAATCCGGTGGCGTGTGCTGCTGGCTTAGCTGTTCTGGAAGAGATCGCCAACAGTGGTCTGCTGAAACATGTTACTGACTTGGGAGATTCTCTCAAAAGTGTGTTCCAGGATATGAGGCGTGACTTTCCAGCATTGATTTCCGATGTTCGTGGCCGAGGATTCATGTTAGGAATCGAATTAAAGAAAGACGGCGCGCCGTTCGTCGATAAGATGCGAGATCGGAAAATCCTCATAAACTGCACGAGCAAGACGGTGCTGCGCTTCCTTCCACCGTTTATCCTATCTAAACAGGAGGCAGATCGGGCAATTGATGCGTTGCGAGAAGTCTTCGAGAGCGAAACGGACTAACGCGATCCGTTCTCTTGTACTGATCGGCCCCATTGATCGTGGGTGAAGAGTCTGAAGGCGTTCTGCATAGCGAGAACGCCTTTTTCTTTTGTCCAGTTGTTTTCTTCTAGAAAATTGATTAGGTTTGCTGAGTGAATTGGATGACCTCCTTCCCACACGATCTCGAATTAGACAAGCCGCGTTGTAACTGTGCCGTCTTCGGGATTTACGGCCACCCTCAAGCCTCCACGATGGCTTACTACGGTCTCCTCGCACTTCAACATCGGGGGCAAGAAGCCTCAGGGATTGTCACAAGCGAGTTCGACGAAACGCGTCGCCGATTTCACTTCAATGTTTACAAGGGAATGGGTCTCGTGGCGGATGTTTTTCGGGACGAATCTGTCCTTCTCGGCCTCCTCAAGGGAAAAAGTGCGGTGGGTCACAACCGGTATTCAACTGCGGGGTCGGCAAACAACAAGGCAAATGTTCAACCCTTTACGGTGAACTATAAGGGAGGCAATTTAGGCGTATCCCACAATGGGAATCTCACCAATTTTCGGAAACTAAGAAATCAGTTGAAAGAGGACGGGACGATTTTTCAGACAACTTCCGACAGCGAGATTCTTCTCCATCTTATCGCCCGGAGCAAGCAGCCGAGTCAGATTGATCAGATTCTCGACGCTCTGAACACTATCGAAGGGGCTTACTCCCTCGCCCTGCTTGCCGACGACAAATTAATCGCAGCTCGCGACCCTCATGGATTTCGTCCACTCG
>JAHEZR010000173.1 GCA_023251005.1 Ignavibacteriota bacterium
AGCCACTCTTGAAGCAGCTTGCTGAAGGAGGTAGACTCGTTATCCCAATCGGTGACCTCGAGATGCAGCAAATGAACATCGTTGTTCGACATGGAGACGAGTACGATATCAAGGAAGTGTTTGGGTTTAAGTTTGTGCCCCTCATTGGAAAAAAAGGTTGGACGTGAACACGGTATGCGCCTGAAGGGGATTCTCCTTAGCCACATCGCCTCTTAGTGACTCTGCAAGTTACCCCTCGATGAAGAAGGTTGTTCTGTGTATCGTTGGACCTACCGCTTCTGGAAAAACAAGCCTCGCTCTCCTCGTAGCCAAAAAGCTGCTTGGTGAAATCATCTCCGCTGATTCGCGCCAGGTGTACAAGTACCTTGATATCGGAACTGCGAAGCCAACCCCAGAGCAGCGACGGGAAGTCAAACATTACTTCGTTGATGAGCTTGAGCCGAGCGAGGTTTTCAGTGCAGGCGAATTTGGCAAAAGAGGAAGGCAGGTCGTCGACATCATCTTTCGCCGAAAGAAGGTTCCAATTGTTGTTGGCGGCTCAGGACTTTACATCCAATCTTTGATTGACGGGTTTTTTGAGGGGCCGTCGGCGGACAATGAAATCCGGCAGCGACTCTACAGACGTTTCCATGAAAAGGGAGCTGAGGCTCTACTTCGTGAGCTTCGAGCTGTCGATCTGGCTTCGGCGGCAAAAATGTTGCCCACCAACACTCGTCGAATCGTTCGAGCACTCGAGGTCTATGAGTTGATTGGTGTGCCGCTATCCAAATTGCAAGAACAAAAGGTTAATATCGATTTCACGACACTGATGGTTGGACTCGAGTGGGATCGAAAACAACTTTACGAGAGAATCAACCGAAGAGTGGATGGGATGCTGAAAGGTGGATTGCTTGACGAAGTGAGAAAGCTCATGTCACTTGGGCATTCAGAAAAAACCACTGCATTACAGACAGTTGGATATCTAGAAGCACTCTGGCACCTCCGAGGAGAGATTGACTACGATACGATGGTGGACTTGATGAAGAGAAACACTCGCCGTTTTGCCAAGCGGCAGTTGACGTGGTTCAGAGGAGAGAAGAGGATTCATTGGTTTCCGATCGAAGACGAGGCAGAGTTGTCCTCGATCGCAGAGAAAGTGGTTAAGCTCTACCGCTCGACAGTGACTTGATTTTGGGCAGCACGTTTTGTATTATGGCTGGCGTAGCCTCCAACTATTCACCATTTACTATTCACTGTTTTCTTCGGGGCGTGGCTCAGCCTGGCTAGAGCGCTTGGTTCGGGACCAAGAGGTCGCCGGTTCGAATCCGGCCGCCCCGACAATTCTGATTCCCATCTTTCGTTGTTCTGGTCTCATAAGAGGAGCGCACACCTATGCAAGCCTACATTCTTATCGAAGCACAGGGAGGTAAATCAAAAAAGGTCTATCAGAAGATTGAGGGCCTCCGAGGCGTGAAGTCAGCCCACGTCGTTACTGGACCTTATGATATCATCGTTCTTGCAGAAGGGAAGGACATCAGCGAGATCGGAGAGTTTGTGCTCTCGAAAATCCGCGCAATCGACGGTGTGGAAAAAACACTAACCTGCGTGATTGTTGATATGTAGCTCATTCGTCTTAGCCTTGAGATGATTAAGATTCTCTTGGTAGAAGACAATTTCGAGCACGCGAAACTTATGCAGCTGATCCTCGAGCGCAAGAAAGTGCCCGCTCACATTTCTGTCGCTCGGGATGGCATTGAAGCGATCAATTATCTCCTCCGATCTACTTCAGCCGGAACTCCGGTTAGGAACCCTCGACCCGATCTCATCCTTCTCGATTTAAATACGCCTCGCTTCGATGGACGTAAAGTACTTCATCGCCTTAAATCATCGAAGTCGCTCAAAGACATTCCCGTCGTTGTAGTCAGCACATCCGAAAAACCTGATGACCGAGCTTTCGCCGCTCGCGAGGGGGCGATGGAGTATATTTGTAAGTCCACAGGCTTTGAAGAATGGAGCGAGAAGCTGTCGCGCGTATACGAATTCACTCCACACGTGAAATAATAGAACAGAGAGCGGAATAAAAGCTGACGAGAATCCCTCCTTTATTCTCCTACCCGAAAAGTGACCGCACCCTATCCAAAGCCTCGAAAAATCAACATCTAAGTTTTGCTTAACAGAACGTCTGGTTTATGACGCTTGCCTCTGATGCTTGCGCCGAATCGCTGAGTTGAAAATCACTCCGAAAGTACCTATCTTTTTGTGGATCAAGCAGATAGAGGTACCTGAAGTAAACGGCTATTTATGTCATCGAAGAGCTCACAAAATGTTGTTGCGTTAGTTGGAAGGCCCAACGTTGGCAAATCAACGCTCTTCAATCGCATTCTTGGCGAGCAGCGAGCGATCGTCGATGAAACCAGCGGAGTGACACGCGACAGACATTACGCCGATGCAGAATGGGCCGGGAAGACTTTCACGATAATTGATACGGGGGGGTTTGTCCCAAAAACCGCGGACCTCATCGAGCGGGCGGTCCGAGAGCAGACGAAGATGGCAATCGAAGAAGCTGATGCAGTGATTTTTCTTGTTGATGCCGGAACCGGTCCGACTCCTCTGGATTTCGACATTGCTGAAGTGATTAGAAAATCCGAGAAGAAAGTCCTGCTCACTGCAAACAAAGTGGACAGTGCGACCAAAGAGTCTGCGGCTGCGGAGTTCTATTCACTAGGTTTAGGTTCACCCTTTCCAATCTCTGCATTAACCGGTAGAAACATTGGCGATTTCCTCGATGTCCTCATCAGAGATCTCAGAATTGATGGGGCTGCACCAGAAGTCGAAACACGAACGAAGATTGCAATCATTGGACGTCCGAATGTAGGAAAATCCTCTCTCGCAAATGCGCTTCTCGGGAAAGAGAGGTCTATCGTCATGGAAATGCCCGGGACGACAAGAGATTCGATCGACTCAATCCTTCGCCATGGCGAGGAGGAGTTCATCATCATCGACACCGCTGGATTGAGAAAGAGAAGTGCCACGAAAGAGAGCATTGAATTTTTCGGCACAATCAGAACTCTTCGCAGCATCGTACGCTGTGACGTTGCAGTCGTGCTCATCGACGCCACATCGGGCCTTGAGAAGCAAGACCTCCGGATCGTCAACGCGGTTGCGGAAAGAAAAAAAGGGATTGTCATCGCAGTGAACAAATGGGATGTCATGAACAAAGACGAGAAGACTGCACAACAGTACGAGCGGACGATAAAGAAAAAACTAAAGATGTTCGATTAC
>JAHEZR010000174.1 GCA_023251005.1 Ignavibacteriota bacterium
GCTGCCTTGACGAGGAAGGCAGATAGTCTTGCACGGTTGTTTAGCCAATTCGCTCGTCAGCCATCGGGTGCGGCGATGATAAAAGATACAGCAACGAGAGCCCCGACGGGAGCGAAAGAGTTTTCGGGCAAAGAAGGTGAAGCGAATGAGTTGACGTTTCTATTAATCGCGTTGTTGGCGGGAATTCTCGGAGGCTCGGCTGGCGGACTTTCATCGCTCATGGATTTCCGCGGCGAACGCCGTCTCTTTCGGTCGTGGACCCTCTGGTATTTCTCTCAGCCGCTCGTGGCGGGCATGATGGCAGTAATTTTTTACATAGTTGTTCGAGCGGGGTTCTTCTCAACGGAAACAGCCTTGCAGAGCGTGAATGTATTTGGCATCGCAGCCTTTAGTGCACTGGTTGGCTTATTTACAGACGACGCAACTACTAAACTGTCGGAGGTTTTCAAGACGATGTTCGCAAGTACCGCCAAACCCCGGGAGGGGGCATTACACCCCGAAACAAAAGAAGTGAAGAAAGCCAGTTAAGCTCTCACCGCTACTTTGTCAGTAGATGGTGATCCAAGAATTGAGAGGAGATGGGTTATGACTACCCATGACGTTAAAACTCTGGTCCAGCGCGTCGTCAATGTCTTTGAGACGGGGACACCCGAAGGGAGGTACGATAGTTTGGTGGTCATGCCAGATGGTCACAACGATAGCAGACAAATCACTTACGGCCGGAGCCAAACGACCGAGCAGGGACACCTGAAGGAACTGCTGGAATTGTACGTCCAAAAGGGCGGACTGCTTGCAGGTGAGATCGCAGCGTATTTTGATCGGATCGGCGTTGTGCCGCTGGAGGATGATGCGCAGTTTAAAGATCTTCTTCGGCGAGCCGCGCGAGAGGATGGCATCATGCGACAAGCTCAAGATGACTTCTTTGACGAAGTCTATTTCGATCCAGCCATGGGCTTCTTCCAGACGAATGGATTCATCCTTTCGCTCAGTCTCCTGGTGATCTATGACAGTCACATCCACTCAGGAAGCGTGCCCGGTTTTTTGCGGAACCGCTTTCCAGAACCTGTCCCTGCTCGAAATGGTAACGAGAAGAGTTGGGTTACATCGTACGTCAACGTTCGACACGATTGGCTAGCGAATCATTCGAACGAGCTTCTGAGGCGGACAATCTATCGGACACAATGCTTCAAGGACCAGATCGCTACAGAGAACTGGGATCTTGACAAGCTGCCGATTATGGCGAATGGAGTACCGGTGAATGTACCATAGACACTCCCCAAAGGATGTGCGAGTGAATCGATGGATGGATACACTCGCCGCAATTCAAGAGAAGAAAAGGAAGAAGAAGTGGATTGCGATCCTCACTAGTGAGCAGAGATATCTGGTGCTAACCCTCATTGTGGGCATACTCGGACGAGTGGCTGATGCATTATCCTCGCTGATGGATTTTCGGGGTGAGCGGCGGCACTTTCATTCTCGGATGCTATGGTATTTCGCCCTGCTGCTCCTCGGGATCGAGGTGGTTTTGCTGAATGAGGTGGTGGGGAGCTGAAGGTAGGGATTCACTGCTTCACCTCGCAAAGCGTCCGTTCTCAATCTCTTCAGACCCTTCTGCAATCCTGGTCTAATTATTTTTTCTGTCTTTCCTTTCTCCTTTGTGTATATTATCTTCGTTCAGGCAATTAATGGGGGGATGAGTCCATCAATCGCAAAATATTAACTGCGAAATCCCTGGGCTGGAGACCCAATCCTGCCTGTCAGCAGTAGGCTACAATTGCCCGTAGCGGAAAATCCGAATTCCTAGATCCTCTCGCAATTCACATTTGACATGATCCAACCCTATGTGTAAGAGACTTGTTTCTCCCGTGGTAATTTTGATTCTTGTTTTCGTTTCTGTGACTTTCGCTCAAGAAGGCGCCAGTCAAACACAAGAGCATCTCACAAAGCTCAAAGAAATTCAGCACGCTATACAAGAGCAGGGCTTCGATGGCTGGCTCATCTTCGATTTCCGTGGTTCCAATGTTTTCGCGCAGCGCATTCTGGAGTTACCTAAGGGGATGATACAGTCGCGGCGGTTTTTTTATTATATCCCCGCCAGTGGTGAGCCGAAGAAGCTTGTCCATAGTATCGAGCGGTGGAACCTCGATTCGTGGCCTGGTGAGAAAACAATCTATCTGAGCTGGGAGTCTCTTCGTCAGGGTGTTTGCGATATGCTGAAGGGCGCGAAGCGAATTGCAATGGAGTATTCCCCGATGGGCAACATCCCTTATATCTCGCGCGTCGATGGCGGAACCATCGAAATCATTCGGAAGTGCGGCGTCGAGATTGTTTCTTCGGGAGATCTTGTCAATTACTTTGAAGCACGATGGACAGACGAGCAACGCAGAGATAACTTCGAAGTAGCGGGAATCATGCGAGGAATTGTCGACAGTGCGTTTGCTTGCATCAAACAGAGTGTGCTTTCCCACCAGCGCATCACGGAGGTTGATGTCCAGAAATATATGGAAGCAGCAATGCGGCGTGCAGGAATCCTTGGCGATTCTCCCGACGTGTCTGTTGATGCGAACACTGCAAACCCTCATTATCAGCCGACGAAAGAAATAACCGCTGAAGTGAAAGAAGGAAGCTTCGTTCTCATCGACTTCGTTGGAAGAGCGAATAGGCCAACCTCTGTCTATTCCGACATCACGTGGGTTGGGTACGTCGGGACGACAGTTCCTGAGAAGTATGTAAAGATCTGGAATATAGTAAAAGGTGCTCGGGATGCCGCACTTGAGTTCATGCGGAAGTCTTTTTCCGAGGTGAAAACCATCGGCGGATACGAGGTTGATGACGTCGCAAGAAAATACATCACAGAGCGAGGCTACGGAAAAGATTTTATCCACCGGACAGGACATAACATTGGTCGCGAAGTGCACGGGAACGGCACGCACATGGACAATCTCGAAACCCACGATGACAGAAAGATCCTCACGCGAACATCGAACTCCATCGAACCGGGAATTTATCTCATCGGAGATTTCGGAGTAAGGAGCGAGATCGATGCCTATATCACTGACGACGGAAAGGTGCTCGTGACAGGCGAGCCGATACAGCAGGAGGTCGTGGCGATATTGAAATAAGGGACTCTCCGTCCGGCAGGTTGTTTAAATATTGAGCTGTAAGAACCTCTTTGATGATAACCCTTGACGAATTCTTCGAGTCTCCTCGATCCTGGTCACTTCTCAAGTACAGAATTCTTGATAGCTACCTTTCTCAATA
>JAHEZR010000175.1 GCA_023251005.1 Ignavibacteriota bacterium
GCTGCTCAAACTGTTGAGGAAGAGAAATTCGAAGGCCTTCTCCGTTCTCGATGAAGGCGATCCCGCCAGTCATTTCAATTCTTCCTTGGAAGAAATTCATCGCTGGACTGCCGATAAATCCCGCAACAAACTTGTTCAGCGGCTTATTGTAGAGATTCAGCGGCGTGTCAGTCTGCTGGACAACTCCGTCTTTCATCACCACGATACGATCACCCATCGTCATCGCTTCTGTCTGGTCGTGCGTCACGTAGACCATCGTTGCCTCGAGTCGCTGGTGAAGTTTTGAGATCTCCGTTCTCATCTGTACGCGGAGTTTCGCATCGAGGTTGCTCAACGGCTCATCGAACAAGAAGACCTTCGGCTTGCGAACAATCGCTCGACCCACAGCAACGCGCTGGCGTTCCCCGCCGGATAGAGCCTTTGGCTTACGCTCAAGTAAATTCTGGATCCCAAGAATTTCGGCCGCCTCAGATACTCGTTGTCGGATTTCTTGCTTGGGATACTTTCGCAGCTTCAGGCCAAAGCTCATGTTATCGTACACGCTCATGTGAGGATAGAGAGCATAATTCTGGAACACCATCGCGATATCTCGATCCTTTGGCGGCACGCCGTTGACGAGTCGGTCTGCAATATAAATATTGCCCTCAGTTGCCTCTTCGAGGCCGGCAATCATGCGAAGAGTCGTTGTCTTGCCGCATCCCGAGGGGCCCACGAGGACGACAAACTCCTTGTCCCCCACATCGATATTGATATCCTGTACTGCTACCACTCCCCCATCAAAGATTTTTCTTACGTTCTGAAGTCTAACACTTGCCACGGTGATGCCTCCGGGAGTTTTACTACCGATGGATTTATGTTCTCACAACGTTAGAGTGTAAGACTTTTGAGCTTATTCCAAAATTTCGGGAAGGATATATCAACGCACTCGGCATCGAGGATCTCGACCGGCTGTTCGGAAACCAGTCCCGCTACGCCCATTGCCATCGCAACCCGATGATCACCGTAACTTTCGAGCGGGGTGCTGGGAATAAACCGATTTTCACCCTCAAATGCAAACCCATCTTCGAACGCATCAACACTCACGCCGAGCCTTTTCAAATTCTCACACAGCGACCGTATGCGGTCGCTCTCCTTGACTCGCAATTCTAACGCGCCACGGAGGTCAAATTTTCCTTTGGCCATTGCTCCTGCCACGGCGAGAACGGGAAGCTCATCAATCAATGAAGGAATTAGCTCCGTAGGAATTGAGACGTTGGTCAAGCGTGAGCTCCGAACGAGCAGATTACCCCGAGGCTCGAGCTCGTCGCTCTTGAGCTCATTAATCTCAATCTTCGCGCCCATCTTCTTCAGGATATCGAGAATCGCGGTCCGCGTTGGGTTGAGTCCAACATTGTTGATCAAAAGTTCAGAATCTGGAACTAGGCATGCCCCGATGACGAAGTAAGTCGCCGCCGAGATATCCCCTGGTATCGTGAACCTCCGTGCCTCCAATTTCTTCCGACCATCCACCTGAATGATTGTTCCACCGTCTATTTTCTTCACGTTGAGGTCGAGCATCCTCTCAGTGTGATCGCGAGTTGGGATTGTTTCGATAACTCGAGTGACTCCTTCAGCGTGCAACCCAGCGAAAATGATCGCTGACTTTACTTGAGCGCTCGGTACCGGGAGCGTGTATTCCATGGCCTTCAGCCGATCTACAGCATAAATCTTCAGCGGGGGTGTCTGTACCAGAGTACTCTCAATGCGAGCACCCATTTGCGTCAACGGAGCGATGATTCTCCCCATTGGTCTCTGTCGGAGGGATTCATCTCCAGTGATTGTGGATTCAAATTTTTGTGCGGCCAGAATTCCGGCAAGCAACCGTATCGTAGTCCCGGAATTCCCGGCGTCCAGGGCTTGTTGCGATCTGGAGAGCCTTCCTAAACCCTTTCCAATAATGGATAACAACTCGCCCGACTTCCTCGTCTCGACGCCAAGCGCACGGATGCAGTTTAGTGTGCTCATCGGATCTGCGGCTGAAGAGAATCCTTCCACCTCTGTAGTACCTTCTGAGATCGCGCCGATCATCAAGGCGCGATGGGTGATGGATTTGTCTCCGGGGAGTGTCACTTCACCACGAAGGTGCTGGGCAGGTGTTACAACCACATTCACAGGAGTAGAGAGTGCAACAATATTAGTGAGGTTTTGCAGAAGAGATTTCGATTGGTTCGAGAAGTGATTCACCGTCCATTTCAGGGGGAATCTCGATACCCATCAGCCCGCAGATGGTTGGGGCAATGTCCGCGAGCTTCCCGCTCGATCGGAGAATACCTTGAAATTCATCACTAACCAAAATAAGCGGAACTAGATTAGCTGTGTGCGCGGTGTGTGGTCCACCCCCATCGTCGATCATTTTCTCGGCATTGCCGTGATCCGCAGTGATTATGATTGTGTACCCAGCGTCTCTCGCCACTGGAATGAGTTTACCCAAGCAGCTGTCGACGACCTCCACAGCTTTGATCGCCGCTCGCATTTTCCCGGAGTGGCCGACCATATCGGCATTTGCGTAGTTCATCACGATGAGCGTGTATTCATGCGTAGCGACTGCACGGATGGCCTTCTCTGTAATCTCAAACGCACTCATCTCTGGCTTCTGGTCGTAGGTCGCCACACCTCGCGGCGATGGAACGAGGATACGATCTTCTCCCTCAAACGGTTCCTCTCGTCCACCATTGAAGAAAAATGTGACATGTGCGTATTTCTCTGTCTCCGCGAGGCGAAGTTGTTTCCAGCCGCGGACTGAAACAAGCTCACCCAAGGTTTTTGTCAGGTCGGTCGTTTCAAATGCCGATGGACATTGGAAATCATCGTGATAGGGAGTCATCGTCACGAAAGTGAGATCTAGCTTTCTCCGCGGAAACTTGCTGAAATCCTCCTCGATGAACGCGCGCGTCAGCTGGCGTGGCCGATCAGTTCGGAAATTGAAAAAGATGACCGAGTCTGCATCATGAACCAATCCCACTGGCTGCTCATCCTGCTGGATAACAATAGGGAGAACGAACTCATCCGTCACACCATTTCGGTATGATTCCTTCACTCCATCAACCGGATCAGTCCACCGTGAGGCAAGACCTTCCGTAATTGCACGGTAAGCTTTCTCTGTTCTCCCCCAACGGTTATCACGGTCCATCCCGTAATACCGTCCCATCACGGTTGTGATTTCACCGAGATTCACTTCTTGAAATTTTTGCTGTAACTGTTGCAAGTATTCT
>JAHEZR010000176.1 GCA_023251005.1 Ignavibacteriota bacterium
AGTCCGCCTGTGGCGATGATTACCGCTTTCGTTTTGATCGCATA
This sequence comes from Ignavibacteriota bacterium, assembly GCA_023251005.1. The sequence goes on from JAHEZR010000176.1 coordinate 45, forward strand.
CAGTGTTCCAGTCAGTAGTTCCCATGCGACAACGCCACAGCAATTGCCATCCTCGATCACTAACGACGTGACGAACCACTCTTCATAGACTTTCACGCCAAGCTTAATGAGCTGCTCGTACATGACGTGGAGAATAGCCTGGCCAGTGAAGTCCGCTACGAAGTATGTGCGTGCGTACGTTTGCCCACCGAACGATCGGGTGCCGAGGCGTCCGTGTTCATCGCGGTTGAAGATGACTCCCATGTGCTCAAGCCCAATGATATCTTGCGGCGCCTCGCGACACATAATCTCGATTGCATCCTGATCACCGAGGTAGTCGCTTCCCTTCACAGTATCGAAAGCGTGTGCATCGACGGAATCCGTTTCGCCGAGTGCAGCGTTGATTCCGCCCTGAGCGGCGTTGGAATGGCTTCGGACGGGATGAACTTTGGAGATAATGGCAACATCGGTGCCCTGTTTTTTTGCCTTGAGAGCCGCCCGCATGCCAGCGAGTCCGGCTCCGATGACGAGCACGTCATGTGTTAGACCCATCGGAGCTTCGATTCATAATGGCAGAGCGGTCAAGAGGGTTTCGGGGCCATGACAAACCTGGAGGAAGGACTGCAGAGTTCACAACCCCTTCGTGTTAAAGAATAACGACAAAAAATTTATGAAATCTCACTCCTAATAGCAAGGAGATTCGATGCCCGCGTTCTATGTCGCGACTGATTCAGTGATAAACTTTCGGACTGAAAGAACGCTCCCGAGCAGACCGAGGACTATCCCGATTAGGACAAGGATCACGTAAAGAGTGAAGTCAGTTGAAAGGATGTCCGTCAGCTCGGCGGTGAATTCTGCGAGCACAACTTTAATAAGCAGGTAGACCACAACGGAAGCAATGAGGCCACCAAGAAAGCCTTGAATGATTCCTTCGAGCAGGAAGGGCATGCGAACAAACCCATGCGTAGCACCCACTAATTTCATCGTCTGAATGATTTGGCGTTTTGAATAGATCGCGAGTCGGATCGTGTTTGAGACAAGGAAAACCGCAGAGAGTGTAATGAGAAAACCAAGGCCAAGCGTGAGAAGGGAAAACATCTTCGCTCTGCGATCAATGAATTCAAGAAGGGCTTTGCGATAAATTACATCATCGACACCTTTAATCTGCAGGATCTCCTTCTGTATCTCTCCCGCTTTTTCCGCGGTCCGAAAACCCTCTTTCAGAGATATTTTAAACGAGGGCGGCAGAGGGTTAAAGTCGAGCACCTTGTGAATATCCTCTCCAAACTCTTCTTTAAAAATTTTTGCAGCATCTTCCTTGGAAATGAAAACTGCTTTTTCCACTCCATCGATCGTCAGGGTTTTTTTCCTCATCGACTCGATGTCGGAACCCTTCACTGGCTCCTTCAAGAATACTTCGAGCTCCACTTTGTTCCGAATGTTCTCGACGAGTGCAGCGGCGTTCTTACTCACGATAGCAAAGATTCCCAGGAGCGTAAGGGAAATGCTGATCGTAAGCACTGAGACCGAGGTCGATAGCTTCGCCCGCTTAAATCCGGAGACACCCTCCTTCATTACATATGAGATATTCACTGGTCTCTTTTGTCTTCTTATCCCTGCGGATATGAACCAAGGACTTTTACGTACGTCCCGATCTTTCTCAAATCCTTGATGGCCTCTGCGCAGGGTCCATCGTCCACACTCCCATCACAGTCGAGGTAGAAGAAATACTTCCACGGTTTGCCGATGACTGGCCTCGATTCAATCTTGTGAAGGTTGATTCGCCGAAGGGCAAATGCTCTTAGTGCCCAGTAGAGCGATCCCGGGATGTTTTTCACTGCAAAGATGATTGAGGTCTTTGCTCGGACCGATGTGCTCACGGGCGAGCGAGCGAGAAGCAAGAATCTGGTATAGTTTTTACGGTTGTTCTCGACGCTACGCGCAAGAATCTTTAGACCGTATGCCTTCGCGGCTTCTGCGCTGGCAATAGCAGCAGCCTTAAACGGCTTTTTCCCGCTCACGAATTTCGCTGCCCCGGCAGTATCGTAATAAGAAATGCACTCAACATTACGAAGTCGTCGAAGAAATGAACCGCATTGTCCGAGAGCTTGAGGATGGGAGTACACGGTGCGAATAGTTCTCAGAGTTGCTCCGCGGTTCGCCATCAAGTGATGGACGATACGCAATTTCACCTCACCGATGATGCAGACATGAAAATGCTGGAGGTGGTCGTAGTTTTCAAGGACACTCCCCTGAAGAGAGTTTTCGATCGGAACAATGCCGGCGTCGGCTTTTCTCTTTGATACGAGTTTGAATACCCCTTCGAAGGTGGGAACCGGAAGCAGTGCGATCTTTTTCTTGAAGAATTTTCGAGCCGCCTGTTCGCTGTACGCACCGCGCTCACCCTGGAACGCAACAGACGTAATTCTCTGGAAGGTTAGAAGTTTGATTCGTCTCTCCACCGGCTGATCTTCCAGATGTCTCCAAGGTTTTTCCGCTCCAGCGTGAGGTTAGCGTAGCCATCGACTCTTTCAATGAAGTTTGGGTTGAAAGTAACAGTGAGGTTAAACCCTCGAGTGACGTTCGACTTCAATGAGTCTCCTGAAAATGAGATAATGTTGTTCCAGACCAGATCGAGGTTTTGGGCACCTTGGAACATACCGTACGTTGTCCGCACATCCTCATCGCGACCCCAGGAGACATCAAGTCCTCGATCAAAGTCTCTGTAGATGAAGACAAAGTTCTTTTCCAGCAGCTGGGAGTAGATCGTCGTATCCTTGAATGAATAAGAGTAGCGGAAATTCTGGAATAGTCCTTCCACCGTCGTCTGATCGCCGAGGATCGAATCACTCGTGCCAGCGCTCTCATCGAAGCCAGGCGCAAATGGGTTGAGACATCCGGCAAGAGCCGAGAGGGCGAGGAACAGAATCAAGCGTGAAATGAACTTTTGCATGGCTAGATACTGAACCGGCCTTTCATCTCACTCCAGCTGAAGCTCGACCCCGTTTTGAGATCGACCCATTGATAAATCATCCAGAGTCTGTTCCGATCCGTCGCGAGGTAGAACTGAAGCGTTCCCTTTGCCTCCTGTGGAACGCCACTGACGCTGTGCTGAAAAACAAGGTCGTACGTGCTCGTGTAGAGTGCAGAGTCTGATTGGATGCTTTCAAACTTTCCGTCCGTCAAAAACAGGGAGCTCGTCGACGAACTCGG
>JAHEZR010000177.1 GCA_023251005.1 Ignavibacteriota bacterium
GTCGTGTAGTCGAAGCCAGTGATGATATGGATGGGAATCGCAGTCGCAAACAATCGCACACCAGAAGCGAGCACGCGAGTCACGATGAAGACTGAGGAGGTAAACTTTCGCAGTGGCATCCCGAATCGCTTCCCGAGAAAATCGTACGCTGTCTCTAGATCTCCCTTGTAATAGGCGGGGATGAAGATAACACTGACCAACAGCCTTCCGATAAAATAGCCGATAGCGACCTGCAAAAAATGCATATCATTTTTGTAGGCCAAACCCGGGATGCTGATAAAGGTAAGAGTGCTGGTTTCACTTGCGACGATGGAAAAACCGACAGACCACCATGCCATCGTCTTGCCGCCGAGGAAGTAATCGCGCGAGGATTTTTGCGTTCCGGAAATGAGCGTGCCTGCGACCGTCACACCAACGAGATACACAATTACTATAACGTGGTCAATGGTGCTGAAGCCCATCAAGGTCTCTGTGGAGGGAGGAGAGACTGGGGAAAGTTGGATGGAACTCTACTTGGCTTTGATCGCGTCGTCAACCTTATCGTTGATTGTGAAGACACGGTCGAGCTGGGAGATCTTCATCAGGTCAAGGACTTTCTTGTGGACATGCACGAGGTGAACGGTACCTCCGTGTTCGCGCATCGTTCGATCGGCAATGAGCAACGCGCTCAAGCCGCTGCTGTCACAAAACTGTACATCAGCCATATCGACGATCAACTTCTGTGCAATTTTGGGCTTACAGAGAACGAGAAACTCCGCCTTCAACTCCGGGCAGACCGTCGCGTCGAGCTTCCGTCCATGGAGCTTCAGAATCACCGACTTCCCATTTTTTGTCACTTCAAATTTCATTGAATCTCCATTGCATTAAAACATCGCAAGACATGCCGCGAATTTCTTATAGATCGCCTGAGGCGTTGCTTGCCTATCGATTCCTATCTGTACGTTGAAAAACATTTCTGACGCGGGATGCGAAAATCCAACGCGCACCTTCGCGTGAGAGGCTCTGCAAATATACGCAGTATGAAGGACGAAGTCAAGGTTGAGATCCATCGCAACATCATACTCCTTTTGAAAGACGCGTTGCGTGAGCGCTCGCGTCGGGAGACAGAATTTATTGAGATCTCCCGGATCCAGCCGGATCACCTCACATCGCTGGAATTCGCTCAACGACGTGGCTCGTGTGCTGTTGTGGATCACGGTCAACTGCAAGTGTTTGAATCGATCACGAAATGCGCGAAGGGCATCACCGGCAAGCCCGGCTTCCTCATACCCCGTCGGCAGCATGATCAGAACGTTGCGCGCTTTCTGCATGAACTCGGAAAACGATTGGACATGATCCACCTCGCTCCGAAATTGAAACTTCGCAAATTGCAGACCGAGATATGCTAACGCGCTTTCAAACATGATGTTGATCCTTGTTTTTTTGGGGGGGCACTTGCGCAAGTTCGGCCGCAAAATTTGCCTTCAAGTTTTTCTCGCGCTCTTTAAGCTTGCCAATTTCACGTTCGACCTCGGCAAGTTGTTTTTCGTATTCGTCGAGCCGCAATCTCAGAGCCGGATATGTGGAAGATGACAAGAGTTCTTCAAGGAGATTCTCTTCGCCAGGATCCGATAGCATCCTCCGATCCCCTTTGAGAAGAGCGAGCTTGTGTTTGCACATTTGCTGAAAGCTGCCTGCTTGGCAATGACAGAATGCGCGTAGAACTCCGGAGTCGTCAGAAAACTCAACAGGGTAATTTCCGCCAGAGCTACTAAGAGCATGAATCGTTAATTTCATAGCGTTAGTTCAACCTGCTTACTCTTCTGTTTGTAAGTGCCGCTCTGGTTGATTCCAAGCATTTTCAGAAACTCCATCTCGCTTAGAACACTTACACCCAACGCTCGCGCCTTGTCGAGCTTTGAGCCTGGATCTTTTCCAACTACAACGAAGTCAGCAGATCTACTCACGGAACCCACTACAATACCTCCACGGGTGCGAATTTCCTGAGCCGCATTCTCTCGGGCCATTGATTCGAGCGTTCCAGTCAGCACGAAAGTTTTCCCCATGGCCACATTCGTTGTTACTTTCTTCTTAGTAATCGACTGACCTAACTCACCCATGGGTGCGATCTTAAGTTGCTTCAATCTTGAAAGCACCTTTATTCCATATTTGGACTTAAAAAATTTCAAAATGCTTCCAGCGACCACAGACCCAATCTCTTCCGATAGTCCCGCTGTAAGAAAACGATGTTCGCGCGTTTTAATCCTGTTCTTGAGGCTCACTTTGATCTTACGAAGTTGCCCCAATTTCTCCGCATCTCGTTCTGATGTGTCTTCGATTTGAGCAATGACAGCATCCAGCTCTCTCCGGAGGGATTCTAATTCATCGAGGACGCGGGCTTTAAAGGCTTCAGCTTGAACTTTAAGTGCATCGTTCTTTTGAAGGCGAGACTGCAACTCCTCTTGAAGCACCTTTGTTTGTTTTCCTTCCAAAACGGACGTGAGGAGTTTTGAGATCGCCAGGTCATTGAAGTCGCGATGAAGTCTCGACAATTCATACGCAATCTTTTCACCAACACTCGGTATTCCAAACGAGTGCAGCCAACGAGCAAGGGACATCGAACGAGTGTTGTTGAGTGCGTTAACAATTTTTGCGGCGTTCTTCTCTCCTAATAAACGAGGCTCTTCTTTGGTGCCGAGATTCAGCGTACCTAGTTCCTTAACACTTAGAAGAAACAAATCAAGAGGTTCCCTTGCAAGCCCATTTTCCACAAGCTTTTCAGCTACCACACCACCAAGCCCATCAATATTCAAGGCATTCTTCTGAGCGAAAAATTCGATACGGCCGACTCTTTGCGCTGGGCATCCTGAGATGTTGTTGCACCGCCAAGCAACTTCGTCTTTATTATTACCCGTCGAGACCTTCTGTTTTGAGATCGGACCCCCACAGGCGGGGCATTTCTCCTGGACGTGTTTGAGTAAGTCGAACGCCTTTGCTCCATTCGGACGCTTATCTTTCACAACCTCAACGACTTCGGGAATCACCATACCTGCTTTGCGAACGAAAACGGTATCTCCGATTCGGAGATCTTTACGTTTGATTTCTTCGTCGTTATGGAGGGTGGCACGGGAGACTGTCGATCCTTGAACGAAGACAGACTTCAACTCTGCGACAGGTGTTAGGATACCTGTCCGCCCCATTTGAATGGTAATGTCTCGAAGTACCGTTTCCTTACCAGAAATCCACGGG
>JAHEZR010000178.1 GCA_023251005.1 Ignavibacteriota bacterium
TGGTGTCGCTGCTTTGCGTATCTTAGACTGTGTTCGAGGCAGGCTTGGGCAATGCCAACGGAGAGTGCAGCAATGCCGATTCGTCCGCCGTCCAGAATTTGGAGAGCCTGTTTGAAGCCCATCCCTTCTTCGCCAATAAGATTCTCTCGTGGAACTCGAACATTGTCGAAGATGAGAGTGGCCGTATCGCTCGCCCTCATTCCAAGTTTATTCTCCTTTTTACCAACCGAAACCCCCTGAATCGACCGCTCGAGGATGAATGCTGAGATGCCATTTTTTCCCTTTGACTTATCTGTCAATGCCATGACCACGATCGTTCCCCCGACGGAGCCATGCGTTGTGAAAGTCTTACTGCCGTTCAAAACGTAGAAATCACCCTCACGAACAGCTGTTGTCCTCATGCCTCCCGCATCGCTGCCGGATGAGGGTTCCGTTAAAGCCCAAGCGCCAATCTTTCTCCCGGAACACAGGTCTGGCAAGTATTTCTCCCGTTGCTCCTCACTTCCGAAGGTGTAGATGTGATTCGTGCAGAGTCCATTATGGGCGGAGAGGCTCAAGCCAATCGAAGGATCATACTTCGAGATCTCTTCGATGATTGTAACGAAATCAAGGTATGTAAAGTTTGCACCGCCATATTTTTCTGGAAATGTCACACCCATGAATCCAAGCTCGCCTAAGCGTCTGATGATTTCGAGAGGGAATTCCTGGGACTCATCATACTTCATGACATGAGGCTTGATCTCCCGCTCCGCAAAATCATGAGCAAGCTCCTGAACCATCTTCATGCCTTCGGTGGGGGTGAAATCGATTCCTGTCTCGACCTGAACTTCCTGCGTCATTCGGGATTATTTCTCTGTTCGTCCACGGATCTACTTGGATTGAAAGCTGAAAAACAACTCGTCCGCTGCATCGTACGGTGTAGTTCGAAGAGCGAGAAGTTCAGAAGTTTTCTGTGCAAGCTCAGCAGACCTCTCCTCGTTCCAGAAGTCGGATTGCAGTCGCTCGTTGACCAGTTCTTTCATCCGGTCGACTAGCCGTGCCTCTCGCTTCTTCCTAAGAAGACCATTTTGCTTGAGGAATTCCCGATGCGTTCGAATCATCTTCGCAATCTCTTCAATTCCTTTTCCTTCCTTCGCAATGGCCTTGACGACGATAGGGTTCCAACCATCTGTACTTGGCTTGAACTTCAAGACCATCTGGATGGAAGCGACGGCCTGATCGGAACCCGGTCGGTCCGACTTATTCAAGACGATGAAGTCCGCAATTTCCATGAGACCTGCTTTCATCGCCTGAATCGCATCGCCTGATTCTGGAACAAGAACTACGATCGTCGTATCCGCTGCACCAGCAATGTCCAACTCAGATTGACCAACTCCCACGGTTTCGAGAAGTACGACATCGTTGCCTGCTGCGTCAAGGACGTCTGCAGCTTCACTCGCCTTCTTGCTCAATCCCCCCAAGCTGCCACGAGACGCCATGCTTCGCACGAACACGCCATTATCAAGTTCAACGTCCGTCATACGGATACGGTCTCCGAGAAGAGCGCCGCCAGTAAAAGCACTTGTCGGATCCACGGCGATGATGCCCACAAGGAGATCCTCTCCTCGAAAGTGTGACGCCAGCTTGCTCGCGATCGTACTCTTCCCCGCGCCCGGCGGGCCAGTAATGCCCACACGATACGCCCGGCCCGTATTGGGATAAATCGCTTTCAAGACATCTCGCGACTCCCGACTCCCGTTTTCCACGATAGAGATTGCTCGTGCGACACTCGAACGATCACCTTGCAGAATTTTTTTCACAAACTCATTCTCCATAACGTAAGCCTGTCGAGCCCTAGTTCATCCGATTTCGGCTCCCACTGTTTGTAAAGCTTTCAAAGCCTTCGCACCAATATCACTGCGATAATATGCCCCATCAAAAGTGATCTTGCTTACAGCATTGTACGCCTGGGCAATCGTCTGTTCAAGATTCTCTTCAGCACCAACGGCGGTTACACCGAGTACCCTGCCTCCATCTGTAAGAACTTTTCCACGACTTAGTTTTGTTCCCGCATGGAAAACGAAAAGGTTCTCACTTTCTGAGGCAGCCTCAAGACCGAGGACCTCCTTTCCGGTCTCATAATTGTCAGGATACCCACCCGAAGCAATTACCACGCAAACCGCCGATGAGCGATGTCTTTTCAGTTTGACGCTCTGGAGTGATCCGTCAACTGCAGCCAGGAGGAACTCAGCGAAATCAAAATCGAGAAGAGGAAGAATCACTTGCGTCTCGGGATCACCGAAGCGGCAATTGAACTCGACAACTTTAGGTCCACTCTTCGTCAGCAGCAGTCCGCAGTAGAGGCAACCCTTGAAGCGCCTTCCTTCCTTTGCAAGACCATCGAGAGTTGGCCGGATGATCGAGCGCTTCACCTTCTCCAAAATCTTCTCCGTCACAAACGGTGTTGGCGCATAAGCACCCATGCCGCCTGTGTTTTTTCCACGCTCACCGTCGAGGATTCGCTTGTGATCCTGTGCCGGCGGCAAGGTAACGAATTGTCTACCATCAGCAATCGCGAGAACCGAGGCTTCCTCCCCAACCATGAACTCCTCGATGACAACCTGTTCGCCAGCTGTACCAAATATTCTCTCTACCATCATCTCATGGAGGACTTCGAGCGCTTTGTCTTTGGTCTCGCAGATGACGGAGCCCTTGCCTCCAGCGAGCCCATTCGCTTTGATGACGATGGGAGCGGGAATTTCATTAACATATCGCTCCGCTTCATAGCGCTGAGAAGAGTCGAATGATCTGAAGTCCGCTGATGGAATTCTATATTTCTTCATGAAGTGCTTTGCAAAGACTTTACTCCCCTCAACCTCGGCTGCCAGTTTCGTAGGACCAAAAATCCGCAGCCCATCTCTCTCGAAAAAATCAGCGATACCGAGCGTCAGTGGAAGCTCGGGTCCGACGACAGTGAGGTCAATCTTGTTCGTCTTCGCAAATTTCAGTAGCCCCGAGAGGTCATCGGCTTTGATGGGAACAAGCTCAGCCTGCTCGCCAATGCCAGCATTGCCGGGCGCACAGTAGATTTTTTCTACTCGCTGGCTCTGGAGAAGCTTCCAAACAAGAGCATGCTCTCTACCACCAGAACCGACAACCAAGATCTTCATCCTTAACACCGATGAATCTAAAGGACTTATCTTGGAGCACCGAAAAGCCGCCTCCGCTATTCAACCAGGAGTTCGAAT
>JAHEZR010000179.1 GCA_023251005.1 Ignavibacteriota bacterium
GTTGTCCTCATTGAATGAAAAGCCCTTCGGAAATATGCGGGGATTTGGTGTTCCCTTTGGCCCGGATTTCGAGAGACCAAATCTGAGACCTTCGGGATTCGCGATGCGCTGGCCGTTCACATAAACCGTTTTCTCGAAGATCTCCACGGTGTCACCAGCCGCCGCGACACAGCGCTTGATATAATTAACGACCCCGTTTGGCTTTACCTCGTCCCGCTCGCCGGGGAATTCAAATACAATCACATCTCCACGCTTTGGACGACTGAAGGCGGGGAGATGAAATTGAGGAATTCTAATGTCGGTGAAAGGAATGTACTTTGGACTCTTGATACCATAAATGAATTTGTTAACAATCAAAAAATCTCCTTCGATGAGCGTATTCTCCATCGAACCAGTTGGAATGCGGAAAGCCTCAACGACAAATATCTTCAGAAAGAGAGCAGCTCCGACCGTCATCAAGACGGTCTCAACCGACTCGCGAAACTTGCTCTTCCTGTGATTTTTTTTTGAGTCTGCGTTTCCTGTTACTTTTTCTATTTCGATGTCCACGGCCATGTCTTCAGATTCGTGAGTGCGTATTCCCCGTTGGCTAATCGATGATTCTTCCGATCCGCCCCCATTTGATCGAGGCCAGCTTATCAAATATTCGGTAAATTGGGATGTCAGGACTCCAAGACCAATAGACAATTAGAGGTGTCCCAACAACACTGTTCCTCGGAATGAAACCCCAGAAACGACTGTCAAGACTGTCATCGCGATTGTCTCCCATGCCGAAAAGATAATCTCTCTCCACAATGTATTCGGTTTGTCTCTTCCCATCAATTAGAACGACCCCCCCATCGATGCTCACAGTATGTCCCTCACGCTCGATGAAAGTTTTCCACAGACGTATGCGATCCTTCGTCAAAGATATTTTGTCCCCCTTCATGGGAACACGAAGGGGTCCATAGTTGTCCGCATTGAAAGGCGCACCTACGGGGAAAATGTCAGGGTCGGAGACATCTTTCGGGAGAGCATTCGGGCGCAAGAACTTAAAAGATTTTGGAAGAGGGGCTCTCATACCGTTAACATAAGCAACTTTGTTGATTACCTGAACAGTATCACCCGGCAACGCAATACAGCGCTTTAGATAGTAGGTGAATTCTTTCGCCTGCTTCTCATCCCTTTGTCCGGGAAACTCAAAGACTATAACGTCCCCTCGTTGAACGTCGCGAAAGCCGGGAAACCTCAGTGAGGGGAGCCGCATTCCAAGGTAAGGAATCATCTCGAGCGTGCGTCCGCCGAGCTTGAATTTATTCACGAGCAGAAAATCTCCCGTCATGACGGTGTTCTCCATCGAACCCGTCGGCACCTGAAACGATGCAAGGACAAAGCTATTGAAGAGAAAAACGATGAGGAGAAGGAGACCAATCTCCTTCAATCCCCTGAGAGTAGATTCTTTAGAGATCTTTATTCCCATCTATTCCTCCATCGCAAGGACAGCGAGAAAAGCTTCCTGTGGAACCTCCACCCTGCCCACCTGCTTCATTCTCTTTTTGCCTTCTTTTTGACGCTCGAGGAGCTTTCGCTTTCGTGTAATGTCACCACCGTAACACTTCGCCAGGACATTTTTCCGCATGGCTGAGATAGTGTCACGGGCGATCACTTTACTACCAATTGCAGCCTGGATTGCCACTTCAAACATCTGTCGCGGAATGAGTTTTCTCAGCCTCGTGCAAAGTTTCTTTCCCCAATCATGAGCCTTGCTTCTGTGGACAATCGTCGAAAGAGCATCGACGGACTCACCGTTGAGTAGGATGTCCAGTTTCACGAGCTGAGACTCACGATAATCGAGGAACTCATAATCGAACGATGCATAACCACGTGACAGCGATTTCAACTTATCATAGAAATCAAAAATGATTTCCGAAAGAGGAAGCTCGTAGCGAATGAGAGCCCGCGTTGGGTCAAGATACTCCGTTGTCTTGTACACACCACGGCGGTCGGTGCAGAGCTTCATGATACTTCCAATGAACTCCGAGGGTGTGATGATCTGAGCTTCGATAAATGGCTCCTCGATCTTTTCGACTTCCCCCATCGTCGGCATCAATGCTGGATTATCGACTGTGACGATCTCGACGTCCCTCTTCGTCACACGATACTCAACGTTTGGAACGGTCGTAATGAGGCTCTGGTTGTACTCACGCTCAAGCCGTTCCTGAACAATCTCCATGTGAAGCAATCCCAGAAAGCCACACCGAAAGCCGAATCCAAGCGCCGTAGATGTTTCGGGCTCGAATTGTAGCGATGAATCATTCATCCGAAGCTTCTCAAGCGAATCACGAAGTACCTCGAATTCCTCGCTGTTCGAAGGATAAAGGCCTGCGAAAACCATCGGCTTCACAAGTTTATAACCAGGCCAAGGCTCCTTTGCGGGATTGTCCGCCGAGGTTACCGTATCGCCAACCTTGGTATCGTGAACGTCCTTTGCACCGGCGATTAGATACCCCACATCTCCCGCTGAGAGCCTTCGCGTGCGGACTCGCTCGAGCTCGAGGATTCCTAACTCTTCGGCTTCAAAGACTTTCCCGTTCGAGAAAAACATAACGCGCATTTTCTCTTCAAGAGTTCCCTCAAATACTCTGATGTAAACGATTGACCCACGGTATTGATCGAAGACAGAGTCAAATATGAGGGCTCTGGGTGGAGCTTTCGGATCACCGTGTGGAGGAGGAATGCGCTGGACAACTGCTTCGAGAATGGCATCGATGCCGATGTTTGCTTTTGCACTCGCAAGGAGAATTTCATCCTCTCCACACCCGAGCAAGTTGACAATCTCACCTTTCACCGTATCGATCATTGCGCTGGACAAATCGATCTTATTGATGACCGGGATGATCTCGAGTCCGGAGTCGATAGCCATGTAGGCGTTGCTGAGGGTCTGAGCCTCGACACCTTGAGAGGCGTCAACTACGAGGATTGCTCCTTCACATGCAGCAAGTGAGCGAGAGACTTCGTAAGTGAAATCAACGTGGCCGGGTGTGTCGATAAGATTCAGGATATACTCGTTTCCATCTTTCGCCTTGTAGCGCATCTGAATGGCGTGTGACTTGATCGTGATCCCTCGCTCGCGCTCCAGAGGCATGTCATCAAGCACCTGCTCGACCATCTGTCGTTGAGGGATGGTGCCTGTAAGGTCGAGAAGACGGTCTGCCAGGGTCGATTTGCCGTGGTCAATATGAGC
>JAHEZR010000180.1 GCA_023251005.1 Ignavibacteriota bacterium
ATGATCCGTCGAAATGTTGTCCCCAACTTTAAGCAGCACCTTGCCTTGAATCGCGTCGGGTAGTGGATCGAACTTCGGCAGGGGCTTGATATTCGGACCGCGAATGACTTCCACGTTCTCTGGATCGTTTGGCGGAGGCACAATCATGTCATCGTTGGTCACATAAGTTTCCGGGTCGCGGGTTCGTTCATAGTGAATTCCCAGACTGCGGGGATCGGTGATTTGCCCGGTGAGGGCACAGGCTGCACAAACCTCCGGGCTTGCGAGATAAACTTTGTCATCCACAGTTCCTGAGCGCCCTTCAAAATTTCTGTTGAAGCTTCGGACGGATACTGCACCCGTCGGCGGAGCCTGTCCCATGCCGATACAGGGACCGCATGCGGACTCAAGAATTCGTGCGCCCGATGCGATCAACTCTGCGAGACTGCCTGACCGTGCGATCATCTCGAACACCTGCTTGGAGCCAGGAGTAACTGTGAGTGATACGTTTGGATGAACAACCTTCCCTTTGAGCACTCGCGCCGCAATTGCCAGGTCATGGAAGGAAGAATTTGTACACGAGCCAATGCATACTTGAGCAACCGGCATTCCCTGGATTGATTTCACCGTCGTCACTTTATCCGGACTTGAAGGTTGTGCAATCAGGGGCTCGAGTTTATCCAGGTCGATCTCCGTCAACTCATCATAATTCGCATCGGAATCGGGACTGAGCGCTTTCCAGAATTTCTCTCGACCCTGCGTGCGCAAATAAGCGCGGGTTTGCTCGTCGCTTGGGAAGATGGACGTCGTTGCACCAAGCTCTGCCCCCATGTTTGCGATCGTGAATCGGTCGTGAATACTGAGCGAAGAGACTCCGGGACCGTAATATTCAATAATTTTTCCAACACCGCCTTTCACTGTCAGTCGGCGTAACATCTCAAGGATGACATCTTTGCCGCTTAGCCAGGGATTCAACTTCCCGCTGAGTCTCGCTCCCAAAATTCTTGGCATCGTGAGGAAGTAGGGATGGCCCGCCATCGCCACCGCGACATCGAGTCCGCCCGCACCGATTGCCAGCATCCCCAGGCCGCCGCCTGTCGGCGTGTGACTATCCGAGCCGAGGAGAGTTTCTCCGGGAACTCCGAATCTCTCCCGATGCACTTGATGACAAATCCCGTTCCCTGGACGAGAGAAGAAAATCCCATACTTTGCCGCAACACTCTGGAGGTAGCGATGATCGTCGGCATTCTCGAAGCCAGTCTGCAGCATGTTATGATCGACGTAACTCACGGAGAGTTTCGTTTGAACACGGGGAATGCCCATTGCCTCGAATTGAAGATACGCCATCGTCCCGGTTGCGTCTTGCGTCAGGGTTTGATCGATGCGAATACCAATTTCTGCCCCGGACTGCAAATCTCCCGCAACAAGATGTTCGCTCAAGATTTTGTATGTTAGGTTCACGCGCATGCTAAAAAGCCCAGCTGTCACCAGTTCTGAAGACAATCTCCGTGCCACATTGCGCAGAAACAAAAAAGCCATCCGGATTTGCCGAATGACTCAGAATCACCTCAAGATCTAAACGAAGAAAGGGTTAGTTACTCGCCGATTTCTCAATTGTAAGAACATTTAAGTAGCGGCACTTTCAGATCAGAGAAAAATTGATTCGCTTGATTACGGAAGACCGAGAAACCCGAAGACATGCAAATCTCTTCCGTCTCATTCTGTAATTCCTAATTCTTTGATTCGCCTGTAGAGGCTTGAAAGACTGAGCTTCAAAGATTGAGCTGCCTTTCCCTTATCGAAATTGTTCTTGCGCAGCACCATGAGGATGTACTGCCTCTCAAAGGCGTTCTTCGCTTCCTCCAGCGATTTCGTATCGTCCAGCATCTGCGTCGCGGCATCGGAAGGATTGAGACCCGGCAAATCCTGGAGAGAAATGAACTCATCCTTTGAAAAGATCACTGCACGCTCAATCGTATTCTCCAGTTCTCTAATCTCCCCTTTCCACTCGCGATTCATTAAGAGACGCATTAGATCGTTGTCCACACCTTTGACATTCTTCTTCATCTCTCGCCGGTATTTGTCCACAAAATGTTCGACGAGAGCCGGGATATCCTCTCGCCGCTCTGCAAGAGATGGAAGCCGAATTTCGACGACGTTGAGACGATAGTAAAGATCCTCCCGAAATTTTCCGGCGTTCACTTCTTCTCCAAGATCTCGATTAGTGGAAGCGACCAGACGAACGTTTGCTGTCATTGACCGCGAGGACCCCACCGGAGTAAATTCTTTTTGCTCGATTACTCGCAGAAGCTTCACTTGTAGTTGAAGCGGTGTTTCGCTGATTTCATCCAGGAAAAGTGTCCCACTTTCGCAGGCTTTGAAGTAGCCCTCTTTATCCGCGACGGCGCCAGTGAACGCGCCTTTCTTGTGTCCGAAAAGCTCGCTTTCGAACAAGGTCTCGGGGATTGCGCCACAATTTACAGCGATGAAGGGCTTCGAGCCCCGCGGACTGTTGAAGTGAATCGCCCGCGCCACGAGCTCTTTTCCCGTTCCACTCCTGCCAGTGATAAGCACGGTGCTGTCCGTAACCGCAACGGTTTTGATGGTCTCGAAGACCCGCTGCATCGCAGGACTCTTCCCCACCATTGCAGTGAAGTCGTACTCCCGCTGAAGCTCACGCCGCAAGACCTGATTTTCGACAATTAATTTCTTGTAGTCCAGGAGACGTCGAACCTTTACGAGGAGTTCATCGAATTCGACTGGCTTCAGAATGTAATCGATGGCACCTTTCCGGAGAGCGGTAATTGCTGTTTCGAGAGAACCATACGCAGTAATGATTATGACCAGGGTCTGCGGACTGACTTCTGAGATTTTATTCAGAAGTTCGATGCCCTTCATCACTGGCATTTCAAGATCCGTCACGACGATGTCGAACGGCTCGGCAGCGACTTTCCCGTACGCTTCTTTCCCATTTGCTGCTTCTTCGACGGCAAATCCCTCTTTCCTCAGAAGGAAGGAAATAGATTCACGAATGATCTGCTCGTCGTCGACAACCAAAATCCGATCCGCCATGGCGTCTATTCAATCTCAATCATGAAAGCTCTGTATAAAGAGGTAGAGTAATGGTGAATTTTGTCCCGCGACCCACCCGACTCTCTACTCGAATATCCCCCTGAAAACTTTTGATGATACCATAGCTTACCCAGAGCCCCAACCCTGTTCCCTCTCCAATTCTCTTCGTC
>JAHEZR010000181.1 GCA_023251005.1 Ignavibacteriota bacterium
TCGTCTCGAAGCGTCGCTTGAGGAGTCTCGCTGAGAAATACGGTAGACCACAAAGCCGATGAAGAGAACGGCAAGAATGGCAATAACAATAGACTTCCGGAACGATTTCATGTCTCGTTTAGAGGCTCCCTTCTACGATTATTTCTTATCCTCGTGCTTATGATCACTGTCAAACTCTTTCACCAAGGCCTCAAACTTAACAAGTTGTGTCGACGAAAGAACACCTCGGATAGAATCTCGTGTGGTTTCTCTCATCTTGAGATATTGGTTCTGGATATCCTTCCGAAAGTCATTAAATGCTTGCTGTCGGCGTTCAATCAACTTCTCAAGCTCTGTCCGTTGCGACAAATTCAAATCCAACTCCTCAAGGAGTCGACTCTTGAATCTCTCGTAACGCGATGGCGAGCTGAAAATTCGATACGAACCGCGTAGAAGTGTCTGGTCGAGAAGAATCCCAACCACTCCGCCGACTAGAAAACTCAGGAGTATGGTGAGGATTGCTTTTTTCTGAGATGTCATCGTCCGTTTGGCTCCTCCCCCCGATGGGTGGATACAGAAAGCAAGAGCACTTCGTCTTTAGAGAAGGCCCTCTCGCGCGATAGGAATTGCTGTTCAAGCAAGGTTTTTCTCCCCTCGAATAGATAATCATCGGAAGCAAGCGGCTTTTCAGGCTCTGAGATGGAAAACAGAATCACTAATACTGTAACAAGTACTCCTAGAACCGGAATGAGAAGTCTTGCTTCGATGACTGAAGCATCAGGTGCCGGAGCTGGCTTCCGATCAATTGCAGCCCTGACACGGGTCAGATAGTAGGGATTGACTGAGAAGCCTTTCGAGTGAGAGCCAATCTCCCTCAGTCGACGAAAGTCCTGGAGTGCCTGCTTGCACTCATCGCACGATTCGATGTGTTCCTCAAGTCTCTGACGCGCACTCTCTTTCAGCTCACCGTCGACGAACAGGGAGATCAGTGGAAAGAACTTCCTTTGATGGAGCGTCATGTTTTTTCCCTCCAGATAGTCCAAGGGACAATCGGGAAGACTACCGTAGATACGATTTCAGATATCGTTGCAGTTTCGCTCTCGCATAGAATAATCGGGACTTCACAGTTCCCGTGCTGCATCCCATTATCTCTGCGATTTCTGAATAAGAAAACTCCTCAATCTCCCGAAGGCTGAAGACGAGCCGATGTTTCTTGGGCAAATGTTTCATTGCTCGCTGGAGAGTGTCAGCCAGTTCCTTTTGCTCCAACTGGCTATCAGGCCGGCGAGCCCCTGGTTGGACGTCCTCGACCTCATGACCGCGCGCACCAAGATCCTCCAAGCGTGTGAAGCGTAAAAGGCGTTTCCTTTTTTCTCTACGAAGCTCATCAAGACCGACGTTTACGGCGATCCGGTAAATCCATGTCGAAAAAGTGGAATCACCTCGGTACTGCTGAAGACCATGATAAGCTTTGAGGAAGACCTCCTGGGCCATATCTTCCACATTGGGCAACGCACCCACCGCGTGAAAAAGGATGTTGCATACTCGCTGATAGTGCCGTTTTACAAGCTCATCGAAAGCACTTTCGTTGCCTCGCTTGAACCGTTCAACAAGTTGGATGTCATCTTCCATCCTGCGGCTCAGAACTATTGGTTAGACGCAGCTTGTCTCGCAAAAGTTCACCCTCTCTCTGGAGAGAAATAAAGAGCCAGCGAACCTTTGCGCTGGCTCTCAACTCCCAAAATCCGATAAGTGTGCCCAAACGACGAGTTCTCCGGATTTATTGCATGCGAGGGCGCTCAGACTAACCCGCTGTACATTCGCTCGATGACATCAGCGTAACGCTCCTCAACAACCTTACGCCGGACTTTCTGCGTTGGAGTCATCTCGCCATTTTCGATCGTGAGGGGTTTATCGAGGAGGGTAAACCTTCGTACTCGCTCAAAGGTAGCGAGATCGGCTTGTAACTCCTGAATGTTCTTTTCCATAAACCTAATGATGCCCCCTCTCTTCACCAAATCGGATTCGTCATTATAGTGAATCCCATTTGCCTTGGCGTACTGCATCAGCAATTCAAAGTCGGGCACGATGAGAGCAGTCAAGAACATCCGTCGATCCCCGATAAGGACGAACTGGTCAATATATTTATTCTTTAAGAAAAGATTTTCAATTGGTTGAGGCGCGATGTTCTTTCCCCCTGAACTTACAAAGAGATGCTTCTTCCTGTCGGTGATCACAAGGTAGCCATCCGAATCAAACTTCCCGACATCACCAGTGTGCAACCAGTGCTCTTCGTCAATGGCCTCCCGTGTAGCTGCGGGCTCATTCCAATACCCTTTCATCACGTGGGGTCCGCGTGTGAGGATTTCACCATCGGAAGCAATCTTCACTTCAATGCCCGGTATTGGCCTTCCGACTGTGCCGAACTTGTATGCGTCAACTTGGTTCACGGAGATGACGGGTGAACTCTCAGTGAGACCGTAGCCTTCAATTATCTGAATTCCCAGCGCCTCAAAAAATTCCCCGAACTCTTGAGCGAGAGCGGCAGCGCCCGAAATAAAAAACCGAATCCGTCCACCCACCCGCTGTTTGAGTTTCGAGTAGACAAGTTTCTCAGCGATTCCGTGCTTGAACCTCAAGGGAGGGGGAATCGAGCTTGTTCGCCTCGCCTTGGAATATTCTCTTCCAACATCGAGGGCCCAGTAGAAAATGCTGCGACGAAGCGGAGGACCGCCGTCAAACTGTTTGAGGATCCGGTTGTGTAGCCGCTCGAATAGCCGAGGAACGGTCGTCACCACTGTCGGCCTTACTTCTAGCAAGTTCTCACGAATGGTGTCAATACTTGCAGCATAGGCAAGCGTCGCTCCGCACGCTGTGGCTGTATAATAACCCGCCATTCTTTCAAATGAATGACACAGCGGAAGGTAAGAAAGAAGCACATCCTCGTGGTTAAACGGGATGACCTCGGCCGATGCGATGATGTTCGAAGCAAAGTTTTTATGGGTAAGCATTACACCTTTTGGAGTCCCTGTCGTTCCAGATGTATAGATCAGAGTGCACAGGTCTTCGGGGTTAACTCGGTTCAAGGAATCCCTAAGGTGGTTTTCATGTTTGATCCGGAATTCCTCGCCTAATCGATATACCTCTCGGTACTCAAGAACCACATTGTCGGAAGTTTCAGGCTTTTTCCCCATAATAATGACATTTTTCATCGATTGGAG
>JAHEZR010000006.1 GCA_023251005.1 Ignavibacteriota bacterium
CCACAAGTTCTATTGTGTCGAGGAGCGATGCAGTGAGTGTGAGATTGGGAAGCGCGTGTTTCCCGCCACGCCTTCTCCCGCGTTAGGATAAGAAATGTTTTCCCTACTTCACTCGATATTCCCCAACAACGAGAGGAATCTCTATGCTCCGAATAACTTTTGCCCTCTGCTTAGGAATCATCCTACTCTCCGTTATGGCGCTCACACAGAAAAATCCAAAAAATAAATCGATGAGGGGGCGTTTCGTCCCCTGGTCAGTTCTGGAACGCGATGGGAAGAAACTCTGTCCGCTCTGTGGCGAGGAATATGCACCAAAGAATTTTACAGATTTGCCTCCGAAGCTATCTCTTTCTGAGTGGCATCCGAATAATCTTGATCCTGATAATTTCGAAAAGAAAATCGCCACGATTTCAGACGAGAACCTTTTTGAGTCGATCGCATGGGGCGCCCTCGATGACCCGAAAGGCCTGATGGTTGGAAGCAACGATTATAAAGCAGCCTTCAAGAAGTTGATCACAAAAAAAACACAGGAGAAGGAAAATAACCGCTATTATGGTTACAGCCAGTTCGATGAAGGCGCGTACATGTCCGTCGACGAGTATCAAGAACTGATGAAAGCTGATACCATGAAGTACAACACGGTTATGCACTACGCGAAGGATGTGCTTGATTACAACATTCCCTACGGTACACGCCACTTCAAATTCGACAAAGCGATTGATTTCAACTACAACTTTGGAGAATCGGGGAAGTATGGTTTTCACTACTGGGGATGGGGATATTATCTCACCTCGGCGTACATGCTGACGGGCGAGGGACGCTACGTCGAGGCTTTTGATGCAATGTTCAATCAATGGTATGAGCAGCGCAATTCAATCTCGAACACTCTTCCACAGTTCGACGTGGTCTGGTATGAGCTCGGAATCGCCGCACGCGTGCCGATGTTCATCGATGCGCTTCGGTTGTTCAAAAACTCCCCACACCTAAAAGAAGAAACAAAAGACCGAATGCTGAGGACCCTCGTGGGTTCGGGTCGCTGGCTCGCCGAAGCCTTGAAGCGGAATCCGTATCATTCGTACAACTGGCCCATTCACACAGCGATCAGTGAAACTTATCTCGCCATTACATTCCCAGAATTCAAGGAGTCGCGCGAGTGGCTGGCCGCTGCAAAGAAGGTCATGGAGGACCACCTCTCCCACGATGTCTACGACGATGGCGGCTATCTTGAGCGCACGCCCGGCTACAGTTATGGTGTCTTCAGTCACTTCTACCGGTATCTTTCACTCTTTCGGTATTTTGTGAAGGACACGGCTTACGCTGCCAAGTACCGTCGACGGTTGGAGAAGATGGTTGAGTTCGTCGTGCTCACGACGTCACCGCTTGGAACTAGCTGCCCTTTCAACGATAGTTATCGCAGCAGTGTCGTGGATTTTGTTTACAAACACGGGAACGAATTAAAGCGTGGTGATTTCCTCGGCGCGATTCTTCCGGTTATCCCACAGGATAAAGAGAGGAATGTATCTGTAAAACCAAAGGCGCCGAAGGTTACATCAATCAACCTTGCAGAATCGCGATTCGCCGTCATGCGCAGCGGCTGGTCACGAGATGCTGCAATGATGATCATCAATTATGGACCGCCGGCGAATCATCATCACTTCGATATTTTAGATTTCGAAATCTATGCAAACGGAAAGGCGATTGCCGTGGATGCCGGAATTGGCCCGAAGGGTTACGACGACGAACTCCATCGCCCATGGTATAGGGCAACAGCATCGCACAACATGGTAATGGTGAACGACACAAGTATCGAGCGTGGTGAAGCGTTTGGTGAAGATGTGCTTTGGGCAAGTCAGAAGTTCACGGATTACTTTGCCGGAAGTCATGCGGGATACCAAAGTGCTTTTGGCGTCGTAAACCGAAGACAGATAGCGTTCGTCAAACCCAATTACTGGATTATTTATGATAGAATTAGTTCGCCGAAAGAGGGTCATAAACTAAATTGGCTGTTCCATTCGCCACTCACACTGGAAAAGTTTGCCTCAGGTTATGTCTCGAAAGAAACTCCAGGGGTACTAGTCTTGTCTACAGACGTAAGCGATGGCAAAGCGGAAAGTATGATCGCCGAAGGGATGGCGAGTTTGGCGGGACTTCCTGAAGAGAAGGAACCCTTTCGGAAGATTAACTACATCTCTTTTCAGAAGACAACATCGATGGAAGGAGAGGATAAGTTTGGGGTGCTTGTTTTCCCATTCTCAGAAAAACGTCCAGAGGTGGAATTTCGCGAGCTGAAAACCTCTTCAGGTGTCGTGGGCTACGCGGTCAAAAATGGATCGACTGAGGATCAACTCTATTTCTCCGACGGCCCGAAGAAAAACCTTGCACAGGGCATTGATTCCGATGCCCAATTCCTTTACATGCAATACGACAAAGGGAAAATGAAAAAGCTCAGCGTCGTCGGGGCTACATTCTGCCGAGTTGATGGCATGACGATTTTGAAGCAAACAAGAAGGAAAAATGTGGAACGGGAGTACTAAGCGCGTTTTTACGTCTTCTGCTGCTTCTTCTTTGCCGCGGGGAAGAGAACGTTGTTAAGGATAAGACGATACCCTGGTGAGTTTTTGTGAAGTGAAAGGTCGGTCGGAGGATCGCCGACAGCGTGCATGTAATCCTCTGGATCGTGCCCGCCATAAAAAGTAAATGTCCCACGCCCATAGTTACCGTGGAGATACTTCATCTGGTCAGTCCCCTCTTTCTCTGCTAAAATAACAACCGTCCGTTTCACCAAACTCTTCTTGAACCCTGTCGTCTGACCCATAAAGCCTTTCACCACCGAGACGTGATCCTGCGTGAGCATGGTGGGAACAGGGTCATACTTTGCGGAGAATTCAAAGAGCGTGAAGTAATCTGTGGTCTGATCCCACAGCGGAAGGGGCTCGCTTGGAGGCACATCGATGTCGGAATATTCGTAGATGAGGGGATTCATCTCGAGCGTAAAGTTCTCAAAGGCGAACGTCTTTGAGTAATCAAGCTTGCTTTGCGCATTCGGGTCGGGTGGATCGCCATCGTACACCACGTCGCAGATGTCCACATTCTCCGCCGCAAGAGCGATATCATAGCTATCCGTTGCAGAGCACATCGCAAACATGAAACCCCCATTTCCGACGTAATCCCTGATCGCGTGCGCTACGGCTTTCTTCTCGTCAGAAACTTTTTTATATCCCAGCTTGTGGGCTTCCTTCTCATAGAGAATCTGTTGGTCGATGTACCATGGAAAGGTCCCATAGTTTCGATAGAACTTTCCATACTGTCCCGTGAAATCTTCATGGTGAAGATGGAGCCAGTCGTACTGTGCCAACTTGCCTGTGACGACCTCATCGTCCCAGACTTTGTCGTAGGGAATCTCAGCATATTCGAGCGCCAACGTCACAGCATCATCCCATGGCTTAAAGGCCGGAGGCACGTAGACGGCAACCTTGGGAGCTTTCTCAAGTCGAACAGCATCCATATTGTTGTCCTCTTGTGCAACTTCAGCATAAAGCTGCGCGGCGTTGGAACCACTGAGGACCTCAAACGAAACATCACGCACTCTGCACTCTGCAGCAAGAAACTCATAATAATCCATGAGAAACGAACCTCCACGATAATTCAACAACCAATCTACCTCAATCCCGCGGGTCAGTGACCAGTAGGCGACGCCGTACGCTTTCAGATGGTCGGTTTGTTTTAGATCCATGTTGATGAGGATCTTTTGTTGTGCATTGCCGAAAGAAAGGACAAGCAGAAGAAGGCATGCCACAATGATCACAAGTTTCTTCATCGCCCTTGGCCGCTCAACAAACGGTACATGACTCGGCCATCTACCGATTCGATTGAATCTCTCTGATAAGGAATCAATTGATTGCATTTTGAAATTCTTGCTCTTCCACGTTTCCGAGTGCTTCTAAACTTGCCCGTGTCTCTTTTGCCGGCGTAAGAACGACAATCAGAACATCATCATAGAGAAAATACTTCTTCGCTACTCGTCCTACATCTTCTAGCGTTACCGCCTTCAATTTCTCAATATAGGATTCAAGATAATCGAGAGGGAACTGATAGAACTCGACATCGCTGATCTGCGCTGCCAACGCCTCGGGTGCTTGAAGACTGCGTGAAAATGCGCCTGCGACGTAGTTCTGTGCCTTGTGCAGCTCCTCCCCAGTGGCGCCGCCATTACAGAATGTTTTTACTTCACTCAAAGCCGCGTCGATGATCTCTCGCGTCGTTGAGTTTTTCGTGAACGTAGATACGACGTATGTTCCTCCCTCGAGATTCGCCGGGAACGCGCTGCCAATACCGTAGGTGAGGCTTCGCTTCACTCGGATTTCTTCTGTCAAACGAGAAGTAAACCCGCCTCCAAGAATTGTATTCGCGACAGTTATCGCAAAGTAGTCAGGGTTCCGCCTTTCGACACCGATGTTTCCAATCCGCACCTGTGTTTGCGTGGCATCCACCTTATTCAAAATAACGACCTTGCGACCCTTTAACGGGAGAGGTTTCTCCAGCCGGATTGCCTTCGGCGTCCCTTTCACCCACCCGCTGAACATGCTCTTCACCTTCCTCAACATTTCTTTTGCATCAAAGTCGCCAACAAGAGTGAGGATGGAGGCATTCGGAAGGAAGACTTGTTTGTAGAACCTCTCGATATCGTCACGAGTTATTTTCTTCAATGATGTCGCGGTTCCAAAGGATTGCCTGCCGTACGGGTGTGATCCGTAAATAGCTTTGTAAAAATATGTTGAAGCTACCATACCGGGATTTTCTTTGTATTGCTCGATCGCTGCAAGTTTCTGTGATCGTTCTCGCTCAATCTCCTCTTGTGCAAACGCAGGATGAAGCAGAATATCCGAGAATAGGGAAAACCCCTTATCAGCATCTTTCTTCAGAACTTCGCTTATGATTGTGAAATAATCGAGTCCGGCGCTGGCGTTCAGTGTACCTCCGATGAAATCGATCTCGTCGGAAATTTGATTCGCCGTTCGCGTTGCCGTTCCCTTGCGCAGCAGACTAACCGTGAGGTTCGCCAATCCTTCGTATCCTTCGGGGTCATACGAAGTTCCGCCTTTAATCGTCATCCGAAGCTCGATGAGCGGGAGTTTATGGTGCTCCATCAAAAGGACCGTCAGACCGTTGTCCAGGACTTCCTTTGTATACGGAGGAATCGCTATCTTCTGTGCCTGAAGTGCGGGGCTGCCGCCAACAACCAGGACAATGACCAAGCAAAAGGTGGACAGAATAGATAAAATGTTTCTCATCTCTCGACTCCGGTTGGCTTTTATTTGGATGGGCTTTCCGATGTTTCCTGTTTTTCCGGTATCAGTGTTACGACTGTGCGATGTCTATCTGTAAAATATTCTTTTGCCGCGCGTTGTATGTCATTCTTCGTTACTGCCTCATACTTTTTGACCACATCGAGCGCTTTCTTGTAATCACCGTAAATCACCTCATAGTAGCCGAGGATAAACCCCCTCCCCTGATTTGTCTTGAATTGCCGTACGTAGTCAACCTGAGCAGTGTTCTTCGCCTTCTGCAATTCTTCGTCGCTCACACCCGATCGTTTTATCTCCTCCAGGATGCCGTAGATCTCGTTCTCTGCCTCTGAGGTCGTCTTGCCGGGTTTCATCTGTGAGTAAAAGGTAAAGAGCCCGGGATCCATACGGTCGTCCACCCCCGCAAACACCTGTGATGCGATTTGCTTCTCGTATACGAGGCTCTTATACAGGCGTGAACTTTGACCTCGTGACAGAATAGTTGCGAGAACGTCCAGCGGATAATAATCTTCGCTGCTCACAGCAACGGACTTATACCCGATCATCACTGCCGGCAGCTGTGCGATCTTATGGACTTCCGTTCGCTTCTCCCCAAGTTGCTCGGGCTCGGCATCGTTCACCTTGCGTGGTGAGTCTTGGGCCGGGATATCGCTGAAATAGGACTCCATCTTCCGAAGGACCTCATCCGTCTGAAAATTTCCGGTGACGATAACGGTCGAGTTATTTGGCGCGTAGTAAGTCCGGAAATAGACTTTCGCATCCTGGAGCGTAATATTGTCCAGATCGCGCATCCACCCGACAACGGGGTAGTGGTACATACTGGCAACGAATGCCGTTGCATACAATTCTTCTTCCATCTTGTTCCGCACATTGTTATCCACGCTTACCCGCCGCTCCTCTTTCACGATGCCTCGCTCCTGCTCAATGTTAGCCGTATCAAGCTTGAGCGCCCGCATCCGGTCAGCCTCGAGATCCAGGACCTTGTCAAGGATATCACTATTGAACTCTTCCCAGTAATTGGTAAAATCATTCCAGGTACTGCCGTTAGAATACCCCCCACCCTCTTCGATGATGTGGTCAAGCTCTGTCGGTTTGTATTTGGCTGAGCCGTTGAACATCATGTGCTCGAATAGATGGGAGATGCCCGTGATCCCCGGTCGTTCGTTTCTATTGCCGACGCGGAAGTATATGTAGAAACAGCTGCTCGGAACCGTATGGTCTTCCTGGAGCAAGAGTTTCATTCCATTCTTGAACATGTGCTCTTTCACCTCAATCTGCTGTGCGGCGAGGTAGGGAGTAGCTGCCAAGATGAGCGAGAGAGCAAGCAAGGTAATCCAGTGGACTTTTTGCATTCTACTCCTCCAAAGATCGTTTGAGATCATAGTGAGATTCGACGTCGACGTTATCCGTAGAAGACTCTCTAGAATTCTCCAAATCAAAGGCTGTCTCCTCTTAACTGTCGGATACGCTTCCGAACTTCATCGAGGAAAAGTGAATTTGAATACTTCTCGAGAAGCTCCTGGTATGCAGCAATTGCTTTCTGTTTGTCTTTCAAATAATACTGATAGATCTCCCCGATATTGAGTTGAGCTTTATCTCGTATGATGCTTTCGGGATGCTCGGTGATGAGTTTTGCATACGTCGAAAGCGCGCGCATAGGCTCGCCTATCTTTCTCTGAAGCTGGCCGATTTTTAGCAACGCATCGTCTACGAGAGGGGCACTTGAAAAAGTGGCGAGGAGTTTCTCGAGCCTGGCAACGGCTTCAGAGAGCTTACGCTGGCGCTCGAGAAGTTCTGCTTGAGCGTATTCTTTTAGAGCAAGCTCATTCCCTGCGCGATTCTCCTTAATGA
This sequence comes from Ignavibacteriota bacterium, assembly GCA_023251005.1. The sequence continues at coordinate 7,158 of JAHEZR010000006.1, forward strand.
ATTGCTGCAAGAGCAGTGCGTCATTGACAATGTTCGCCGAGAGATTGCCCACCAAGCTTTTCAACTTCACTGAGGCCGAATCAAATTTTCCCTGAAAATAGTCGAACTCAGCGAGGGCGAACATTGCTTTGTCCTTGTCATCTTGTGTGGCAAGGGGATTCCTCTGCACTCGACTGAACCGCTCTGCTGACTTGTCGAACTCACCCTTCGCCAGAAGAATCTCTCCGGCCTTGAGTGCTACAATCGGCATGACTCGATTGGGGGAAAACTGCTTCTCGATCTGATCAAGAGTCTGGAGCGCGCCATCGATGTCAAAAAAGCGATCGAACTTGATCAAGCCGATGCGGTAGAGCGACTGGAGTGCAAAGTCAGACTGAGGGTATCCTTGAGCAATTTCCCGGTAGTACGCGATTGCCCCACCGTACGTCGGATGCGTCTCATTCGCGGGGTATTGTTCATCGGATTGAGGCACATCACGTTTCTCAACGAATGCGATTGTATCCTTCCCTGCGCTGAGCTCCTCGATCACTCGCGCATGACCAAACTTCGCTACGGGCATGATTTGCGATTTCGGATACCGATTGATAACCTCTCGATAAGCTTTCGCTGAAACCTCATACGCCTTCTCTTTGAAAGCCCGATCGGCAAAGGCTTGCAGTTCCTGGCCTGAAGAGGGGGTGAGTTGATCGATGAAGAGGTAGACAGAAAGTGCATTCTCAAATTGTTTCCCTTCAAGATAGAGCCAAGCCAACAGGCGCTGGATATTCACATTTTCCTTCTCTTCACGTACCTCGTCCTGTACCGCTCCTATAGCAGCCTGGAGTCCATCCGGTTTCGCGGTGTAGAGCGCCATCCTCGATTCAGCAAAACCGAGCATCCCGGGATTGTCCTTCATTGCAAGGAGATATTCTTTTGTCGCTTCCCCATACTTTCCTAAAAGAGTATAGCCGAAGCCAAGGTCGTTTGCAAAGAGGCTGGGATTTCCGATTACTCTTCTGCCGCTGAGAAGAACTTCAACGCTTTTAGCAAACAACCGATTCTCCATGAGGACGTGCGAGATCTGGTGATAGACGTTCTGATTCTTCTGATCTGTCACAAGTGCCCGCTCCCATGCTGCGTAGGCTTCCGTTTCTTTTCCAGCTTTAAAGTAATCCTCCCCGAGAGTGCCAAGAAGGTTGAAGTCTCCGGGCTGGCGCTCCAGGCGCCGCTGAGCCAACTTCACTGCTCGGTCGTATTGTTTAAGTTGGATGTACATGCGGTGCAATCCATCGAAGAAGACTAAGTTGGCTGGGTCACGAGAATAGAGTTCTTCGTAGAGTCGCGCAGCTTTCTCATAGTCGCCGGAACGCTCGAGACTTTGCGCCAAGCGAAGCCTGTTGCTCTCCTCGGGAAGTTGCTGCCCCTCAATGCCTGCGACAACTAAAAGCGAGAGTGCAAAAAGGAACAACGTATGTTGACTAATACTTCGTCTCAATT
>JAHEZR010000035.1 GCA_023251005.1 Ignavibacteriota bacterium
TGTAGCACGTTTCGAATCTCCCCCGAAGGCAATCGCAATTGACTATAGCCAGCTTCCTTTGCGAGAATCTGGACGTATGTACCCGCGCTTCGAGCAAGCTGTGCTCCCTTCTTTGGCTTTAGCTCGACGCTGTGGACAAAAGTCCCGACAGGGATATTCTTAAGCGGCAATGCGTTCCCAACTTTGATCTCGGCGTTCTCACCTGATTCAACCTTCTCGCCAACTTTCAGTCCTTCCGGTGCCACGATGTATCGCTTTTCACCATCGGCATAGTGAAGCAGGGCAATGCGCGCCGACCGGTTAGGATCGTATTCGATGGATGCTATTTTCGCCGAGATTCCCGCCTTGTCTCGCTTGAAGTCGATGATTCGATACATCCGCTTGTGTCCGCCGCCGCGATGCCGTGCGGTAACGTGGCCGTTTGAGTTTCGACCTCCGCTCTTGTTCAGCGACACGAGAAGCGACCTCTCAGGCTCAGTCTTCGTAATCTCGTCGAAGGTTGAAACCGAATAGAATCTCGAAGCAGGAGTTACCGGTTTTCGTTTTCTGATAGCCATTGGTGGTTAGCCGAGCGCCTCTTGTCTAAATGTTCTCAACGAATTCAATCTTCTCGCCCTCTTTCAGCGTAACAATTGCCTTCTTCCAATGAGAAGTTCTTCCAGCAAAACGACCTCGTCGAGTTAACTGTGATTTAGCTTTTCCCTTGTGGAGCATCGTCCGCACACTCATGACGGTCACGTTGAATTTCTTCTCGATCGCCCAAGCGATTTCAATCTTATTCGCATCCGTATCGACCTCGAATGCATACTGATGCTTATCCTGAAGCGTTGTCATCTTCTCAGTCACGAGGGGGCGCTTTAGAATTTCTCTCATTGGAAATATGAGTCACTAATTCTGCAAACTACTCTCCAACACACCGAGAGCGGACTTTTGGATTAAAAGCACTTGGTTATCTAGAATGTCATACGTCGAGGCTTTGTTCGCCTCCAAGATTCTCATCGTTGGAAGATTTCTCCCAGACTTGTACACATTCACATCCGTTTTCGGTACGAGGAGTAAAGTTTTCTTCTGGTCTAGGGAGAGCGCCTTTAGAATCGAGACAATCTCTCTTGTCTTCGGCGCCTGCAATGTGAAATCCTCGACGACGAAGATTTGTCCGTCCTTCGCTTTATGCGACAGCGCCGATTTTCGTGCGAGAGTCTTCACCTTTCGAGGCAATTTGATGTTATAGTCACGCGGCTGCGGTCCAAAGATCGTTCCACCTCCGATCCAGACGGGTGAGCGCGTCGATCCAGCGCGGGCTCGTCCGGTATGTTTCTGTCGCCAGGGTTTCTTTCCTCCTCCACGAACTTCTCCACGAGTTTTCGTCTTGTTCGTCCCTTGTCTCTGATGTGTAAGATAGACTCGGACTGCTTGATACATCGCATGTTCGTTCGGCTCGATCTCGAAAATTTCTGGTTGGAGCGTGACGACTTCTCCACTCTTTGTCCCATCCGTTTTTAAGACTTCAATTTCCATCAGATTCTCTTGTTAGGGTTTTACTGTTTCGTGATCTCCAGATAGCTGTTGATTGCGCCGGGCACGGATCCTCCTACCAGAAGAAGATTTGACTCCGGAATCACTTTCACGACTTTGAGATTTCTCACTGTCACGTGATCTCCGCCCATTCGGCCAGCCATTCGCATTCCTTTGAGTACTCGTGAAGGATATGAGCTTGAACCGATAGAACCCGGGGCACGCTCTCGATCACTTTGTCCGTGCGTTCTTGATCCACCGCCAAAGTGGTGTCGCTTGACGACGCCCTGGAAGCCTTTTCCCTTCGAGATGCCGCTCACTTTGACGACGTCACCCTTTGCAAAGATCGTGTCTACCTTCAGCTCCTCTCCGGGCTTGAGAGACGCACTGTCAACGTACTTGAATTCTCGGAGAACACGTACAGGCTTCACCCCCGCTTTTGCTACGTGACCTTTCAAGGGTTTCGTCACCAGACGATCTTTCTTGTGACCGAAACCGAGCTGGATGGCATCATAACCATCCTTCTCTTTAGTTTTCACCTGCGTGATCCGACAAGGTCCCGCTTCGATGACTGTGCATGGAATTGCTTCCCCGTGGTCATCGAAGACATTCGTCATCCCTATTTTTTTCCCAATGAGCCCAGCCATATCCGTATGAAGATAAAACCCTTAACGGTGGGAGAAGATCGTCACATCAATTCAGAACAGCTCGAGATGGGCTACCCTACACTTTGATTTCGACGTCTACTCCTGCGGGGAGTTCCAGCTTCATGAGTGAGTCCACCGTTTTGTTCGTCGAATTGAGTATGTCGATGAGTCGCTTGTGGGAGCGTGTCTCGAATTGCTCTCTTGACTTCTTGTCCACATGCGGTGAACGCAACACTGTGTAGATCGTCTTCTTCGTCGGGAGCGGAATCGGACCAGAGACGATCGCACCCGTCGACTTCACAGTCTTAATAATTTTCTCCGCCGATTTGTCGATCAAGGTATGATCGTACGACTTCAGCTTTATCCGAATCTTCTGCCCTGGCATTCTCCCGCGTTACTCCTATCTTCTTGATTAAGAAAAAGGCTGTCCTGAAGCCGACTCAGGGCAGCCTTTGCATCGACTCTATTCAAGAATCTTGGTGACAACACCCGCACCAACTGTGTGCCCACCTTCACGAATAGCGAATCGCAGACCCTCCTCCATCGCTATCGGTGAGATAAGCTCCACGGTCATGTTATCGACGTTGTCTCCAGGCATCACCATCTCTGTGCCTGAGGGAAGAGTGGCAACACCGGTAACGTCCGTCGTGCGGAAATAGAACTGAGGACGGTAACCAGTGAAGAATGGGGTATGACGGCCACCTTCCTCTTTTTTCAGCACGTAGACCTGAGCGGTGAATTTTTTATGCGGCGTAATGCTGCCCGGCTTTGCGATGACCATCCCGCGCTCAAGTTCCTCCTTCTCAATTCCACGAAGAAGGATTCCGACGTTATCACCAGCCATTCCTTCATCGAGCTCCTTCCGGAACATCTCAACGCCGGTCACAACGCTTTTCTTCTGTGCTCCTAAGCCAACGATCTCTACTTCCTCTCCCACCTTAACTTTCCCCCGGTCAACACGGCCTGTACCTACAGTCCCACGACCCGTGATGCTGAAGACGTCTTCCACGGGCATGAGGAATGGCTTTTCGACGTCACGCTGAGGTATCGGCACATAGGAATCCACTGCACTCATCAAGTCATAAATGCACTTGAAAGCGGGGTCATCAGGTTTCGAATCTGCGGCTACGGCCCGCTCCATCGCCTTCAGCGCACTTCCGCGAACGATGGGAATTTCATCGCCAGGAAACTCATATTGCTTCAAGAGATCTCGAAGCTCCATCTCGACAAGCTCGATAAGCTCTGGATCGTCGACCATATCAATCTTATTGAGGAACACGACGATTCGCGGAACGCCCACCTGACGAGCGAGCAAGATGTGCTCGCGAGTCTGAGGCATAGGTCCGTCATTCGCAGCTACGACGAGAATGGCACCGTCCATTTGTGCTGCGCCCGTGATCATGTTCTTGATGTAGTCGGCATGACCGGGACAATCAACGTGGGCATAGTGCCGCTTATCGGTCGAGTACTCTACGTGAGCGACGGCAATTGTGATCCCGCGTTCTCTCTCTTCCGGTGCATTGTCGATGCTCTCGAAGGTCCGGACATCGGCAAGACCTTTCTTGTTCAGTACCATTGTAATGGCGGCGGTTAGAGTCGTCTTCCCATGGTCAATATGTCCGATGGTCCCGATATTGACGTGAGGTTTGTCCCTGACGAATTTTGCTTTTGCCATTCTCGACTCTCCTATGGTAAATGAATTTTGGTGATTGCGATAAGGGGATAAGTGTTCATCATACAGTCACGAGGTCTTTTCCTCGAACCTTCTCGATGATCTGTTCAGAAATGCTCTTAGGCACTTCGTCATAATGTGAAAACTGCATCGTGTAGAGTGCTCTTCCCTGTGACATGGAACGCATTGCAGTCGCATAACCGAACATTTCCGAGAGCGGAACAAAAGCTTGTATTACCTGGGCGTCTTTTCGAGCGTGAAGACCTTCAATCTTTCCTCGACGTGCGTTCAAATCACCCATGACGTCGCCCATGTACTCCTCGGGCGTCACAACTTCCACGGACATAATCGGCTCGAGAATTATGGGCTGAGCTCGCTTCGCCCCTTCCTGGAATGCGATGGAGCCAGCGATCTTGAATGCCATCTCCGACGAGTCAACCTGATGGTATGAGCCGTCGAACAGACGCACTTTCACATCTTCAACAGGGTATCCAGCAAGCACACCATTGCGCATGGCTTCTTGAATTCCCTCTTGGATTGAGGAGACGTATTCCTTTGGGATCACCCCCCCGACAATGTCGTTCTCAAACTCGAATCCTTTGCCCTTCTCATTCGGCTCGACTTCAATCCAGACGTGACCATACTGCCCACGACCTCCCGACTGTCGGATGAATTTTCCTTCTGCTTCAACTTTTTTCTTGATTGTCTCCTTGTAAGCGACCTGTGGTCTCCCGACATTTGCCTCGACGCGGAATTCTCGCTTCATCCGCTCCACGATTATTTCAAGATGAAGCTCACCCATGCCGCTGATGATGGTCTGCCCGGTCTCCTGGTTCGAGGAGATCCTAAAGGTCGGATCCTCTTCTGTGAGTCTCGAGAGTGCCTCGCCAAGTTTTTCCTGATCCGCTTTCGTCTTCGGTTCAATCGCAACTGAAATCACAGGATCGGGGAATTCCATCTTCTCCAGGATAATGGGATCGTCTTCCTCACACAGCGTGTCGCCGGTTCGAGTATGCTTCAGTCCCACAGCCGCGACGATGTCGCCCGTGTAGGCCTCGTCGACGTCTTCCCGATGATTGGCATGCATTCGCAGGGCGCGTCCAATTCGTTCCTTTCTATCACTCGTCGAGTTGTAGACGTAGGATCCCGCCTTAACCGTTCCAGAGTAGACTCGAAAATATGTGAGCTTCCCAACATAAGGATCCGTCATGATCTTAAAGGCTAGGGCGCTAAATTTCTCGTTATCACTAGCCCTCCGCACTATGTGATCTTTCCGATGTGGATGGTGTCCCCAGACTTCACCGCCTCCGATGTCCAGCGGCGACGGAAGAAAATCCACAACAGAATCGAGAAGACTCTGGACTCCTTTATTTTTGAATGCAGATCCACAAAGGACTGGGACTATACTCGCCTTCAATGTCGCTCGACGAAGTACGTCCTTGATTTCCCTCGAGCTTATTGGCTTACCCTCCAAGTACTTTTCGAGTAGCGTATCGTCTTCATCGGCTACAGCTTCGAGCATCTTTATCCGCGATTCGCTCGCAAGTTTCTCAAGATCGTGTGGAATTGGTATGTCTTCCCATGTCGCACCCAGCGTTGATCCGTGAAAGATCCTTGCCTTCATTTCAATGAGGTCAATCACGCCGGCAAACATATCACCTTCACCGATGGGGAGTTGAACCGGCACTGCGTGTGCACCGAGTCGCTCTTTAAGCATCTTCACGACATGGAAGAAATCAGCCCCAACTCGATCCATTTTATTGACGAATGCAATCCTCGGCACACCGTATTTGTCTGCCTGTCGCCAAACTGTCTCAGACTGTGGCTCTACTCCACCGACGGAGCAGAACAGAGCCACCGCGCCGTCCAGCACTCGGAGTGACCGTTCGACTTCAATGGTAAAGTCCACGTGGCCGGGCGTGTCGATGATGTTGACGCGATGGTCGTTCCAGAAGCAGGTCGTAGCAGCACTTGTGATCGTGATGCCTCTCTCCTTCTCCTGCTCCATCCAATCCATCGTTGCGGCACCATCATGCACTTCTCCCATGCGATGAAGCACGCCAGTGTAGAAGAGAATGCGCTCCGTAGTTGTCGTTTTGCCGGCATCGATGTGTGCCATGATACCGATGTTTCGTGTTTTTTCTAGCGAGTATAATCTTGGCATCGTTCTTCTTAATCGTCCCCTTCTACCATTTAAAGTGGGCGAACGCTTTGTTTGCTTCCGCCATCTTATGAGTGTCTTCTTTCTTTTTCACTGCGTTGCCTTCATTGTTTGCAGCCGCGATGAGCTCAGCCGCGAGCTTTAAAGACATCGACTTGTCTTTTCGTTCCTGAGCAGCATTCAGCAGCCAACGAATTCCGACCGCCGTCCCGCGATCGGGCCTAACTTCCGTAGGAACTTGATAAGTTGCGCCCCCAACTCGCCGGGCACGGACTTCGAGTATCGGCTGAACATTTCGCATCGCCTTTCGGAACACTTCAAACCCGTTTTGCTTCGTCCGATCCTCGACTAATTTCAATGAATCATAGAAGATGCTCCGTGCGAGGTGCTTCTTGCCTCTGCGCAAGATTGAATTAATAAACCGTGCCGCAAGGAGATCTTGATATTTCGGGTCAGGAAGTATTTTCCGCTTGGGTGCTCTTTTTTTTCTCATAAACGAATTTTTCTATGCGGCCTTTGGCTTCTTGGCACCATATTTTGACCTGCCTTGCTTCCTGTCGCTGACTCCAGCCGTATCGAGCGTCCCGCGGATGATGTGATAACGCACTCCCGGCAGATCCTTCACACGTCCACCGCGAATCATGACAATCGAGTGTTCCTGCAGATTGTGTCCTTCTCCGGGAATATATGCGGTCACCTCAATTCCGTTGGTCAAACGGACACGAGCGACCTTCCGCAACGCCGAATTAGGCTTCTTGGGAGTGGTCGTGTAGACTCTTGTGCAGACCCCTCTCTTTTGAGGACTTCCTGCCAGGGCGGGAGCTTTACTTTTCCATGTTACCTTCTCTCTGCCCCATCGAACGAGTTGATTAATCGTTGGCAAAATTTGTCCCGAAATCGGTGAAAAGAATAAACTTTAGATTTTTAATATAACCAAAATATGCGACTTTGTCAATAAACCCCGACAGTTAAGAACTCACGACCTTCGCCTTCTTTCTCACTTTTTTCACCACTTTCTCCCCAACTGGCTCCTCCACTACAGCTACTTCCTCCTTCGGCATCACGATCAGATCACGGAACCCTGCGAGGCCCGTGCCAGCAGGAATGAGCCGTCCCATGATGACGTTTTCCTTCAAACCAAGTAGGTGGTCGACCTTAGCTTCTATAGCCGCATCGGTCAGAACTTTCGTGGTTTCTTGGAAAGAGGCCGCCGAGATGAAGCTCTCCGTTGAGAGCGCTGCAGTTGTAATACCGAGAAGGATTGGTTCCGAGGTAGCTGGCTCAGCGTCACGATACTCCGCGACCTTCTTCGCTTTCTTCCGCAGCTCGGAGTTTGCCTCCCTGACTTTTTTCTTCAGCACTGACTGAGCATTTTTGAACTTCGAATCTCCCTTGCTTTCAACGACCACCTTACCTTGGATGCCTTCATTCTCCTCAATCACCTTCAGTTTGTCCACGTAGTCACCTTCTAGGAATCGTGTGTCGCCTGGATCCACAACACGAACCTTTTGCATCATCTGTCGAACGATGATCTCAATATGCTTATCATTAATCTTCACGCCTTGCATGCGATAAACTTCCTGGATCTCATTCACGAGATATTCCTGAACAGCGCCCACTCCTTTGATCCGGAGGATATCATGTGGATCAATCGCGCCATCGGAGAGTCGTTCGCCTGCACGAATGACATCGTTGTTCTGTACGAGGATGTGCTTACCGAGCGGCACAGAGTACACACGTTTGTCTTTCCCATCGTGACTCGTCACAATAATTTCGCGAGAGCCGCGACGCTGGGGACCGAATTTCACGACGCCGTCGATTTCTGATACGATAGCCGGATCGCCCGGGCTGCGAGCCTCAAAAAGCTCTGTGACGCGCGGGAGCCCGCCCGTGATGTCGCGGGTTTTCCCGATATCCCGAGGAATCTTGACAAGGATTCCACCCGTCTTGACCTCTTCGCCATCATCAATAATCAAATGTGCCCGAGTGGGAATTATGTAACTGCCGAGCTTATGGCCCTTCTTGCCGACTACAGTAATCGTGGGGCTCAAGCTTCGATCTCGGGAATCGATAACGACCTTCTGGATGTGACCCGTTTGTTCGTCTGGCTCCTCACGGTACGTTACGTTCTCCTTCAGGTCGTGGTAGTGAATGACGCCATCGTGCTCTGAGACTATGACAGCATTGTAGGGATCCCATTCGTAGATGATGTCTCCACGACGTACGGAACCACCATCTGCTATTAGGAGACTGGCACCGTAGGGAACATCGTACTTTGTAAGAATTCGGTTGTCTTCATCGAGGATGTTGATGACACCACTTCGGCCCGAAACAATGATTCTCGCATCGCCGTTGCTTCTGTAATCGATGCTCTTGATGCCCTCGTACTTCACCTTTCCGTCGAACTTGGACACAATCTGAGATTGAGCAGCAATTAGACTGGCCGTTCCACCGGTGTGAAACGTTCGAAGTGTGAGCTGAGTCCCCGGCTCACCAATCGATTGTGCTGCGATGATGCCGACGGCTTCACCAACTTCGACCATATTTCCTGTCGTGAGGTTTCTACCGTAGCATTTCGCACAGATACCGCGTTTCGCCTCGCAA
>JAHEZR010000182.1 GCA_023251005.1 Ignavibacteriota bacterium
AGTATCCAGAATTGGTCGTAGTCGCAGATGTTGAAGGCGAGGGAGTGCGCGACAAATCGATGCAAGCGGCATCTGACGTGTTGCAAGCTCATCCAAATCTCGACGGTATTTTTGGAATCAATGATGATTCTGCTCTCGGCGCACTTGACGCTGCTCAGACCTTTAGTCGTAAAGGGATTGTCATCGTCGGGTACGATGCGACACCTGCTGCGGTCAAGGCCATCCTCGAGGATTCTCCACTCAAAGCCGATGTCATCCAGTATCCCGAGAAGATCGGTAGGGGGACCATTGACGCCATTGCCAGGTACTTTCGTGGTGAAAACATTCCCAGGGTTATTCCCATCGAAGTAGGGATCGTCGACAAGACGACCGCCTCCCTCACGAGCTCTCGTTAGCCTCCCTCCCACATGCCTCACCTTCTAGAAATGCGGGGCATCACAAAGCGTTACCCAGGCGTTGTCGCACTCGAGGACGTGAGTCTCAATCTCCGCGCAGGAGAAGTGCATTGTCTTGTAGGCGAGAATGGCGCTGGGAAATCCACATTGATGAAAATTCTCTCTGGCGCGGAGCCACTGGATGCCGGCGACATATTCGTTGACGAGGCAAACGCATCCATCCATTCTCCAGTTGATGCGCAGCGCCTTGGCATCAGCATTATCTATCAGGACTTCAAACTCGTCCCTTCTTTGACTGTTGCCGAAAACATATTCCTCGGCCATGAACCTCGTAAGGGGAAGAGTCCATTCATCGATCGAAAAAAGATGCGAGAGGCGAGTATCAAAGTTCTTGCGGACCTTGGCGAGCCAATTGGTGTCGATCAACCAGTCGAGTCCCTGAGCATTGCCCATCGCCAGATTGTTGAGATTGCAAAGGTTATTTCTCGGAATGCACGCATCATCGCGATGGATGAGCCGTCGGCCCCACTTACCGATAATGAGTTGCGGAAACTATTCAGCCTCATCCGGGTGCTGAAGAGTCAAGGCGTGGGAGTGATCTACATCTCTCATCGATTGGAAGAGATATTTGAGATTGGGGATCGCGTGACTATCCTTCGTGATGGAAAAGTCATCAACACCTGTCCGATCAAGGAAGTGGATAAAAGGAGTCTCATTCGATGGATGGTGGGTAGAGAAATCGAGAGTGAGTTTCCCAGAGTCGAACTTCAGCGTGGCGGGGAGATCTTCAGGGTTGAAAGTCTTTCAGGAAGTAGTGCGGTCAGTAATGTTGGTTTTACGCTCTATCGTGGCGAAATTTTCGGTCTCGCGGGTCTCGTTGGTTCGGGAAGAACCGAGCTTGCCCGTCTGATCTTTGGTGCTGACGAAAAAGAATCAGGAAAGATTTTTCTCGATGAGAATGAGATCTCGCCTCAGTCTCCTCGCGAGGCGATTGACCTCGGTATCGGACTTCTTACTGAAGACCGAAATCAGTTCGGACTGATCATGCAGATGAATGTGAGAGAAAACATCTCTCTCTCAAATCTGCGAGCCCTCCTTCGAGGACCTTTCATTGACCGAAAGAGAGAACTGGAGGCTGCTTCACGCTACGTAGAACAGCTGAAAATCAAGACACCGTCGCTCGCACAGCAGGTAGAATACCTGAGTGGGGGAAATCGTCAGAAGGTTGTGCTTGCTCGATGGCTCTTTAAGAAATGTAAGTTACTCCTATTCGACGAGCCCACGGCAGGCATCGACGTCGGAGTAAAGTATGAGATCTACAACATTATCAATCAATTGGCTGCAGGCGGAATTGGAATCATTGTAATCTCATCTCAGCTTCCAGAGCTTCTCGGCATCTGCGATCGCATTGGCGTCATGTGTGAGGGAAGCCTTGTTGGTATCCTTCCTCGTAACGAGGCAAGTCCCGAAAAAGTAATGACGCTTGCGACCGGTGGAATCGTCGGGGAGTTGTCGTCCTATCGAGTTTTGTAAGATGACTAATATCAAGAAACAATTTCTTGATGTTCTTCTCCGTGACTATGGCATTGCTGCCGCACTTCTCGTCGAAGTTCTTTTCTTCTCTCAGCTGTCAGAATATTTTTTGACGGCGGACAACATCCTCAACATCACACTCCAGATCTCCATCATCGCCATTATCGCAGTTGGGATGACTTTCGTCATCCTGACGGCTGGCATCGATCTCTCCGTTGGTGCCGTCGTTGCTTTCAGTGGGATCATCACCACGAGCATGCTGAAAACTCAGGCTCCATTTGTGGTGGCATTTCCTCTCGCAATGCTTGTCGGTCTCCTTGTCGGTGTTCTCTCGGGAGGAATCGCAGGCATCTTCATCACACGATTTAATATCACTCCCTTCATTGTAACGCTCGCGCTCATGACGATCTGGCGCGGGGCAGGGTACATCTACACAGATGGAAGACCGATCTGGGGACTGCCGGACGAGTTCAGTTTCCTGGGCAGTGGCAGGATCTTTTCCATTCCCGTCCCAACTCTGATCATGTTGATTGTGTATTCGATGGCATACGTGATCTTGTCTCACACACGGTTCGGGAGACATGTTTACGCTGTGGGGGGCAACAAGGAAGCTGCCCGTCTCGCCGGGATCAATGCCGACGGGGTTATCCTTCGAGTTTACACCATCTGCGGTGCCCTGTCGGCCCTCAGTGGAATTCTACTCGCCTCTCGTGTGAATTCCGGACAGCCAAATGCAGGACTGGCCTACGAACTCGATGTGATCGGAGCCGTCGTCATCGGAGGAACTAGTCTATTCGGCGGAAGAGGAACGATTATCGGAACGTTTGTCGGTGCCTTGCTCATTGGTGTCTTGCGAAATGGATTGAACTTGATGAACGTCGGTTCGTACGTTCAGAGTGTTGTGCTTGGAGTTGTAATTCTGCTTGCAGTCCTCTTAGATCAGTGGAGAAAACGCTCCTGACTCTACATAGCTGAGGTAATAATGCTCCACAAAAGAAAAATTTTGCTGACTTTTCTTCTCTTCGGAATCGGATCTTCGTCCGGACAAACTGCTACAGAAAAAGTCCTGGGCGAGCTTGATTCACTTGTCAAAGTTCAATTCGACGAGTGGCGTTACAGTACTGATATGTCTCAACCTGCCTCTCGCACGGATTACAACGACTCTTTGTGGGGAACATTAACGATCAACCAGCGGGTCTATCCCGATAGTGCGTGGCTGAGAAAGGTG
>JAHEZR010000183.1 GCA_023251005.1 Ignavibacteriota bacterium
CTGGCTTCGTGGAGGTCACACTTGGAAGTCTTGCAACTGGACAAAGCGTGATGTCTTCAGAAGTCATAAGGGACGATCGGCCTGAGGCTGTTGCAAAGTCTTCTGCACCCGTTATAGTGAAGCAAGCAAAATCGATGAAGTTAGATCTTCCGGAGAGAAAGTATCCCGTCGATGATGAAGTCCTGCGACTTCCCCCGACGAAAAAGCTCGAGGTGACTGATCTGCCTGAGCGGAAGGCAGCGATTGCTCATGAACAGCGCCTGGTGGGGGAAAAGGACCTCTGCGCGGGAAAGTCACCTGAGGTGGAAAAGCTCACAGGGGAGGGGAAGCGCGGGACCATCGGCGACGGTGCAGGTATGTCAGGCTCCAGCATTGGAACAGACATCGGCCGGACGATTGGATACTCTGTCCAGTGGGCTGGCGGCGGAACGCGGCAAAAAATCAGCGGTGATCTTCCAATCTATCCCGAAGGGGTAAACCTCGAGGCACAAATTCGGCTGCAAGCCGTCGTGGCGCCGGATGGCACAGTGAAAAGTGTTTATCCCATCCAGAAAGCACAGGTGAAGTTGGAAGAAGCGGGGATGAAGGAAGTTCGTTTCTGGAAGTTCGAACCTCTGAGTGTCACCCAGCCTCAGATCGATCAGAACTGCACGGTCACATTCAATTTCAAGTTGAAGTAGGGTGAATTAGCGGCCGCTCTCACTATCTTAATCATGGTTTACCAAATATGATTTCCCGTACGGGAGAGATTTCCGGTGCGCGAAGTCTATTATGATATAGAGACGCAAAAGTCAGCTGAAGAAGTCGGCGGCTGGCATAACATCCATCTAATGCTCATATCAGTTGCTGTTACTTGGAGTGCAGAGGATGGATTTCGTCGATGGCGTGAAGCCGAAGTGAAGGATCTCATCGCCTACCTCTCGAAGTTTGATCGGGTCATTAGCTTCAACGGCGATGGATTTGACTCGAAGGTATTGGGCTTCTACGGCGATGTCTCAGCGATCAATCGAAAATCACTTGACTTGGCAACAGCCTTGAAGAGAAATCTTGGTCACCGGATTCGTCTTCAGGCCATTGCTCAGCCGACACTCGGTGAGGGAAAGACAGCGGATGGATTGACGGCACTGCGCTGGTGGAAAGAGGGGAAAATTGAAATGATTGCGGACTACTGCGAGAAGGATGTCCAGGTACTGGTTGATCTTATGAAATTTGCCCGTGGTAATGGTTATCTGCGCTATCTCGATCTTTCCGGCAACGAGCGGATTACCTACCTTAAGTTATAATTTGCCTGCTCGTAACAGCAATCTTCCCCACTTCATAACGATCACAATCTTCAGCGGATCCTTTCCTATTTCTTCAAGTAAAGATAGTAGAAAACCCCTTCTCCAAGGGTCAAGAGGAGAAGAGAGAGTGCGTCACGGTCAAGGCCGGGACCGAGTCCGCTGGGACCCACAACTGCCTTGAGAAGCAATGTGCTCATGCTCCATCCGACTGAAAAGATTAATGCCATGAAGGCCACTGCAAGAATTCCTTCTTTCACTCCCTGTTCCCGCCATCGCTTTGTATAAGCCCACACTGCTGCGACCGTGTGGAGATAGAATACGAGTAGTGGGATCATCCGTCAGTAAGCGTCTTTGCCGAAGACGACGGCTTTCATTGTCTGGAGAATAATTTTCAGGTCAAAGACGAGCGACCAATTCTCAATGTAGTAAATGTCGTACTTCGTCCGCTCGGAGATCGGCGCGTTTTGCCGAAGGCCACTTACCTGCGCCCAGCCTGTCATCCCCGCCTTCACTCGGTGTCGCTCAAGATATTTCGGGACCTCTGACTTAAACTTCTTTACGAAAGGTGGACGCTCAGGACGCGGGCCCACGAGGCTCATCTCGCCCCTCAGAACGTTGAAGAGTTGGGGTAGCTCATCCATGCTCAGCCGCCGGAGTACCCTACCGACTCCCGTGATGCGTGCATCGTCTTTGCTTGCCCAGACAGGGCCTGTCTCGACTTCTGCGTCTGATCGCATTGTTCGGAATTTCACTAACCGGAAGGCTTTTCCGTCCAATCCCGTTCGTTCTTGGACATAAAACACTTTTCCTTTCGAGTCCAATTTAATCAGGATCATCGTCAGTACAGAAATCGGCGAAGTGATGATTAAGACCACGAGAGAAAAAACGATGTCGAAGGCACGCTTTGTGATTCGGTTCCACGTCGTCAACGGAATTTCCTTTACTTTCAAGAAAGGGATCCCGCCGAGCTCCTGAATTCGTACCCGGCTTGTCATAAGCTCGAGCAAGTCCGGAACCACCATGAATTCCACGTTCAGCCCCTCGCAATCTTCGATGAGCTCGTAGAGTTGCGGGTGCTCTTTATATGTCAGCGCGATAAAAACATGTTCAATTCGCTCGCGTTTGATGTAAGCAGGTGACTCTTCAGGTCTACCGAGATATCTCGAAGACGAGAGCGCCGAGCTCACGGTGGATTCCGTGTCGGCAAAATAGCCTTCAACGTTGTAGCCGAGCTCGTGACGCCGCAGGAGGTTCGCATATATTCGGCTAGCCGTCTCATTGTTTCCGACGATAATCGCCCTTTGTAGGTCCAGAGATTTTCTGTAACGGTGTTTTTCGTATTCAATTACTAAAAACCGACCGAAGGAGATGAAGGCGATTGAGGTAACCCAGAGGAAGGCGAAGACGACCCGTGAATAGGAGAAAGCTCGATAGAAGAAAGCAGCGCTCATCACGATGAGCATCCCGATCGTGACGATGCGAACGATGGCGAAGAATTCGTCACTGATCCACGTAACTCGACGTGGACGGTAAAGTTTTCGGTTGTTGAACAAATACAACCAGACCGAAATGACAAAGAGCGACCCGTAGATGTAAGCATCGAGGGGAGGGTAGCCTTGGGTGACCTTTACGACATTTACAAATGGAGAGTAGAATCGGATCCAGTAAGAAACAAGAAATGACGCCTCGATTGCTACAATGTCGGAGAGAACGGTGAGAAGAGGGATGAGGAAATCATTTCGATGCTGAAGATTCATTGGATGAGGGAGAGCTAACCGTACATCTCCTTTTCTACGAGGCCGCAAATGATATGTCCAATTGTGATATGTCCTTCTTGGATTCGCTGCGTGTCGTTCGAGGGAACAATA
>JAHEZR010000184.1 GCA_023251005.1 Ignavibacteriota bacterium
CTCTCCACCTCAACCCTTCCACCGTGCGTCTCGATGATCTCCTTCACTAAGGTCAGTCCAATTCCACTGCCAGGGATTTTCTTGCCATCGCGTGAATCCACACGATAGAATTTCTCAAAAACTCTCTGGATGTCTCCCTTAGCGATGCCGCAGCCGTGATCAGTAAGTTTGATTACGACATTGTCACCTTCAACCTCCACGGAGAGCCCAACGTACTTCTCCTCCCGGGAATATTTGACAGCGTTGTCGAGTAAGTTTAGCAAGGCTTGTTCTATGGCTTCTGAGTCCACTTTCGCTTGTGGAAGATTCGGTGGGATATTTTCCTCGACTGTCACTCCTTGACCATCGACGAGCAAACGAAATCGTTCCAACGTCTTGCTGAGCACTTCCCCGAGAGAAACGAGCTCCATCCGATAAGTCTTTCGTTGTGCCTCGATTCGTGAAAAATCCAAAATGTTTTCTACGAGATGACTTAAACGCTCGGACTCCCTTGCTATGAGATGGAAGTATTCACGATGCTTCCCTTCATCTAGAACCCAACCCTCGTTTAAGTTTTCAGCTAGTGTCCTGATCGTGGCGATGGGAGTCTTAATTTCATGCGAGACGTTTGCAATGAACTCGGATTTCATCCGTGAGAGTTCCTCTTCCCGAGAGATATCCCGGAAAATAAAGACAATTCCTAGGATGATAATCACGATGATGGAGAAAATAAGAAAATAATAAATCGCCAGACTTCTTGTTGAGAGTGTCTCCAGAGGATTTTTTCCGGTCGCGATAATGCCAACGCTATATCCCGGAAGCAGTCGCACCAAGTTAACAAACGGCACCGTGAAGACAATGGTTGTAGCCGATGGCTCCCGCGGCTGGATGACCTCACGCTGCTCATTAATCAATGCCAACTTGATCTCTTCGCTCACATGAATTTGATCGCATACGCTCTGGATTGAACTCGTGAGCATCGGAATCCGTATCTTGAAGCCAACAATCCTAATTGGATTCGAACTTTCATCGTTTGCCTGAAAACCAATGTGCCATAATGTATCCTCAATGCTGACGGTCAGATATCGAACTTTTTTCGAAGCTCTCACCAGACTAAGTTCCTCCTGAATTCTCGGCACGATTGTGGACTGCATTAGAGTCGCGAGAGCTTGCTCTTCCTTGACTTCTTTCTCTAAGTTTTTCAATTGACCAAGCCGATTCAAGTCAAATCCTTTAACCTTGCTTAGATTCTCCGCGAGTCTTGATTTAACTTGATCAAGGTAAAACTCAAATTGCTTTTGATCAAACTGATTGAAATTCACCAAAAGCATTCTGTAAAAATCCGCGAGCAAGGTTGCGGCAGAGACAGGGGAATCAATCGTTTCTGCAACCTTCACGAGTTGAAGATGGGCGATAAGAACATACGGGATCTCTTCACCATAAAACCGCTGTTGATCCTCAGTGAGTATCTTTTGATAGGTCTGTCTCGCGTGCCGGAGATCATTTTTCTTGAACTCGCAACGGGCTATACGGGTCAGGAATGCCAGTCGTTCGTTGGCGGAGAGCTTTGCCACAATCGCTTTCTGGTATTCCATTATGGCATTATCAAATTCTCCGCGCGATTCAAGGCTTTCACCTGCTCTCAAGAACTCGCTCCTCTTCGGCTCAAATCTCGGTTTCCTCTCTCTAACAGAATTCTGTTGATCTCGAAATGTCCTCGGAAAGACCAGGTGGAGATTCCTGTCGAGTAGGAAGACATGCTCTACAAACCCCTGATTTCGGAGAGTCGCTCGAAGGAAGAAAAAATAATCGGACGTCAGCGGGGGCGCTGTTGAGGAAAGGGAATTCAGAACTGTGCGGGATTGATCCTCAATGTCGGTCTCGATACGATCGACGGCAAGAGTAAGACTACTTTTTAGGTTTTGCAGGACTAGCTGCTGTTGCCACAGTTTTTCTTGCTTGATCGATTTCAAGCCCACATAACTCAAGAACAAACAGGGGAGCATTACAGCGATGAGGAAGATCGCTACGACGCGCCTGCGTCTCGTCGGATGTCGTCCACCTTTTGGCATGGAGTTCCAAAGATTTCAAATAAAAAAAGAATATCAGGTTGTCAGTTGTCAAGCCTCCGTCAAGAATTGTTAAGAATTGTCAAGACGCACTGTGAGGCGATTCGTTAGGTGGCTGCA
This sequence comes from Ignavibacteriota bacterium, assembly GCA_023251005.1. The sequence continues at coordinate 2,169 of JAHEZR010000184.1, forward strand.
CGCGGTCCCGCCGTCACAATCCTTGTGTCCCGTTCTGTCTTGCGTTCAAGAACCAGGTCATAAATTCTGTCCAAATCAATCATCTGGATGCATTCGAGATTGTACGGACACGCTCGCTTCCAGCAGGGGGAACATTCGAGTCCCTCTGGGATGAGCTTGATTCCCCTCCCAAACAATTCTATCTCTGTCCAACAACTTACCCCAAACCACACGATCACGTATTTCTTTAATGCAATGGCGAGATGCATTCCGAAGGAATCGCCCGTGACCACGAGATCACAAAGATTCTCATAGCATATCCCGCGACGCAGACCTTCAGTTGTCGGGGTGCTAATGACTTTATCTCCTACGATGCGATAGATCTCTGCATTCCGTTCAGTATCCTCCGGTCCCCCCAAGAGAAGAAGCTTTATCCCACTAACAGATGAAAGACGATCGATGAGGCTCACGTGCTGCTCGATCGTCATTTTCTTATTCGGATAAAGGAGCGAGCAGCCAGTATTAAAACCCACCACGAAATCACCAGCCTCGATTCCCACTTCCCACTTATAACCTTCACAAGATGCTAATTCTTCCTTTGAAAGATTTAAGACGTATTCATCACGCTTGAATTTCAGTTTTAGTGTTTCATGGAGAATTTCTGGCGATGTTTTTTGATTGATTCGGAATTTCAGCTCATCATCTAGACCCATTCGATAGAGATATTCTGCTTCTTTGTTCAGCGGGAGGATCACTCCGTCTCCGTTCATCCCAAATCCCAATTTCTCTTTCGCCGGGAGCACCATCGTCATGGCACACGCTCTCTGGGACTTGTCGACGTTTAATATCAAATCGAACTTCATCGCTTGGAGGACAAGCCAACTCTCCGGGCTCCATGTGTAGATGACATCGAGATACGGGTTATTCTCCAGCAGACCAGCAGAATTTGGAAGCGTGATCCAAGAGATATGGCTACTTGGGTACTTGCGCTTGATGGCAGGG
>JAHEZR010000185.1 GCA_023251005.1 Ignavibacteriota bacterium
CTGATAGTGGAGTAATGACGGTGAGGAAGAAGCAAAAGGGCACCAAAGTGAGCAATTAGGAAGGCTACCCACATGAATACGATCGTCCAAAACATGTTGAAAACTTAGTCGGGGAGAGAATCGATTCTAATGATTCGTTATCAGAAAGTTAAAGAGAAACAAGACTGAAAGCAAGAACTTTCTGACGGGAATTCGAGACATCCGAGATTTTTTTTGAATACGCCGACGCGTCGATATTTCGAAGTGTTCTATTGCATTTAATCGCAAGCTACTTTATGTTTCGATTGTCGTCATAGCTTGACGACCGGTGAGCCCACCTAAGCTATCCACACAATTTGAGTCTGGGAGATGATCTCTCCTACAGAAAGGAGCACTTTGTATGAACAAGAAGCCTTCACGTGGAATCCCTGCCCCGTTCCATGCAGCTGTTATCTTCACCGTATTCTTCACACTGTTAGGGACTCCACTCTCGGAGGGGAATGACAATCTTGGGGGACTTCGCGGTCTGCTTGAGAAAGTGCAAGCGCTGTTCTATGGAACGTCTTCGTATTCGAGGGACTCGAACTCAAACTATGCTGGTACGAAAAAGGGAGGGAGAAAATACGGGATCATGGGCATCGATCCGACAACAGATCCACCACCGCCTCCACCACCTCCCCCGAAACCATAAACTATAACCGGGTGGGCTCACCCGTTTTTTTTGGTCTGAGTGCAGGAGAGAACTTGGAAAGAAAGACTACTCGTACCTCAACGACTCGACGGGATCGACGCTTGCAGCTTTCCGTGCTGGAAAGAGTCCAGCCAGAAGTCCAATAAGAGTGAGGATGCCAGTAGTGAAGATCATCACAGCGTCGGAGAGGATGGGTCGACCGAGGAACTGCATCGCACCTTCGTCGGCCGGGAGCAGTCGCACGCCTGAGACAACGCCCCAAGAAAAAAGCACCCCGATGATTCCGCCGATGAACGCAATGAAAAGCGCTTCAAAAATAAATTGAAAGAGGATGTAGCGACGTCTCGCACCGACGGCCATCTTGATTCCGATTTCTCTCGTCCGTTCTTTCACCACCACGTACATGATGTTCGCCACTCCGACGCCCGCGATGAGGAGCGTAAGAAATCCGACTGAACCCAGGAAGATTTTGATGCCCAGGGTGATCTTCGTGTTGATCTTCTCCTCTTCAATGAAGTCCCAAATGCGGAGGGCGCGTTCGTCTTTGGGATCGAATCGGAATTTTCGCCCAAGCACTCGATAGCTTTCACCCTTGACAAACTCTTGCTGACTCGGGTCACTCGGTCGCACTACGAGAGAGTTCACAAACTTGTTCCCGTACATCGTCCGGAAAGTTGAATAGGGGATAATCGCTCTTCGCGTATCGGGGCCGTTATTCATCGAAGTTTGAATCTTCCTCTGCATCACACCTATCATCGTGAACGGTATCCCATCAACCACCAACGTCTTACCGACAGCATCCTTCTCCCCAAAGATTTCCTTCGTAATAACGTCGCCTAGGAAGATTACTCGGCGCTGTTCGAAGACGTCAGCATCGTTGAGGAAGCGTCCGCCAGCAGCAGGATACATGCGACGCATTTCTTCGAAGGACGGATTTACACCTTCACATTCGGTCGTGATTGAGAACTTTCCATAGGTCAAGGTGACGTTGTTCCGGTACTGTGGGCTTGCCATGTTGATTGCCGGGATTGCCTGGCGCAGGGCTTCGACATCCTCCTCGACAAAGCGGATTCGTCTTCCTTTTGGCAGCCCCTCAAACACCAAGCCTGTCTCACCTCCATAGATTACCATGATCCGATTGCCCGCATTGAGTAATCCGTTCGTGATCTGTGTCCCCAATCCCTCGCCGAATGAAAGGAGGAGGACGACGGACACCGTGCCCCATGTGATTGCGAGGAGCGTCAGGAAAGCTCGCAATCGGTGAGCCCTCAGGTCGTAAACGAATTCTCTAAGGAGTTCAAGCCACATATCTCAATTTTCAGTTTCGGATTGTGCGCCGCTTCACTTCAAATCCCGCTGTTCCCTCCGTCCATGCCTAAGCCCTCAAGCAATCCACTACATTGAGATTCGCTGCACGGTGTGCCGGCATCAGCCCAGCAGCAAGACCGATGGCCGAAAGGACAATGACAGTAGCCACGACCACTTCTACTGAGAGCACCGGTGTCCCTACGAACTCCTTGATCGGAATGAACTGAAGAAGCTGGATGACGCCGTATGCGATGAGGAAACCAATCGCAGAACCGATTCCTACAATGAACGCTGTCTCCATGAAGAATTGAAAGAGGATGTTGGACTTTCTCGCCCCCACGGCACGCTTGATGCCGATTTCCTTCACCCGCTCCTGAACGACGATGAACATAATGTTTGCGACTCCAACGCCCGCAACGCCAAGGGTGAAACTGCCGATCAGTCCCATAAATATATTGAATCCGAGGAAGAAGAAAAACATAAACTTGTCGAATTGAGAAGTGTCCCAAATCCAGATAGCGTCTTTGTCACTTGGGTCAAACTTGTATCGCTTTCCCAAGACTTGTCGCACCCGATCGTTGATTTCCTCAGTTCGCGAGGGATCAGCCGCCTTGTAAATGATGTTCGTAAGGCGAACCTGGCCAAACACAGATGAGTAGGCGCTCGCTGGTATGAATATACGGTCTTGATCACGAGTGTTGTAGGAGGAGTTCTGTGTTTTTCTCTTCATCACTCCAATGACGGTGAAGGGTACGTCTCCAACATAGACCAGCTTACCAATTGCATCCTTATCTCCGAAAAGAAACTCTTTTACCTTGTTGCCGAGCACGACAACTCTGCGGCGCTGCTGGAGGTCCAGGTCATCGATAAAGCGACCACCCATCTCGGGGATGATGTTTCGCATCTCACCGTAAATGGGATAAACTCCGGTGATCCCGGGGTTGAGGATGTTTTCACCGACGCGGACGGGACTGCGGCGACTGTACTCCGGGCTAACTGCGGCGAGCTCTCTTACCTGTGCTTCAAGAAGATTCGCATCATCTTCAATGAAGCTGATTGGGCGTCCTGTCCCAAACCCCTCGAAGGGCTTCGTTGTTTTCCCGGGGAACATGATTGCGATTCGCTCACCGATTCCGTGCATATTGACGCTT
>JAHEZR010000186.1 GCA_023251005.1 Ignavibacteriota bacterium
AAGACATGGTTGGCGCGAAGCAATCACTCGGCAGCCGTGTTCAGCACATCACACGGACGCCCTATTCAATACCAAGTTACCTCAGCGATGTTGTGGAGAATCTCGTGAATTATGTGGTTGTCGGCAACACGATGTATCTCGCTACCGCTTTCAACAGCAAGCCTCAACCTTTTACGAAACCTATTCTCTCTCACCTGGGAACGCGAGAACATTTTGATGCGAAAGTTGTCCCCTACTTCAACAGCACAGACCATCTTGTCTTCAATGAAGGTATGATTGGAATTCCCGGAGTCACCCTCACGAACATGCCGGACGATTACATCCACTCAACGGATGATGATCTCTGGCAGATCGACCAGACGCAGTTGAAACGAAATGCCTTTATTGCAGCAGCGGCTGCGCTCTACATTGCGAACGCAACGGAAGGGCAAGTTCCAACTCTCGCCTCTGAAATTTTCACAATGGGGTTGAGGCGGATCAACGCCGATTTCAATACTGCGCTTAGAAACTTAGAGAAAAATAAGGTCGGCGATATGAACCAGGCTTACAAGGCAAGCCGAAATCTTATTCATCAAGCCTTCGTACGTGAAGTGAAAGCGCTGGAATCTGTTGTGGTGTTTACTGATCCATCGAGCACAGGGAGGGCGTACCTCTCTTCCCTGCAAAAAGAACTCGCAGCGACCGAAGATTCCTATTATAAGAAACTCGATCAGTATCATGAACTTCTCACAGGAAATACCAGGCCGCCTTCAATAGAACTCACACCAATAGAGCAAGAGCTCGAGAAGAAGATTCCTGTAAACATCTCGGATGTAGATGAATACTTTGAGAAGCGTGGAAAAGTGGGCACGATCTCGGGAATCCATCCCGAGATGAGGTACGAAGTTTTCAATTTTGTTAATGGCAAGAATAGTTACCTCGACATCTATAACGCCGTGAGTGCGGAGGCAATGTCAGCAGGAGAATTTTATTATGGCAGTGTTACATTGGGAAAAGTCGAGGAAATCTTAAGCAAGGCAGTTGAGGTTGGCGCAATCACATTGAAGTGAGGTAGGTACCGCTCGGTTCGACAAAGTATTTCGGTTATGGAATCCTGGCGCAAAAACCTTCGTGTCATTTGGGTCGCACAGTTCATCGCGATGATGGGGATGAGTCTGGTTGTCCCCTTCCTCCCCTTTTTCATTCGCCAACTCGGTGTGACAGACGAGGTCCAGGTCTCGCGCTGGAGCGGACTGGCATTTGCCGGCCCGTTCATTGTCTCACTCTTCATGACTCCTATCTGGGGATGGCTTGGCGATCGCTACGGGCGAAAGCTGATGGTCATCCGTGCGATATTTGGTCTTGGCATCGCGCAGATTCTCGTCGGCTTGTCTCAGAACGTCGAGCAACTTTTCATCTTTCGGATGGTTCAGGGATTCGTGAGCGGTTTCATCGCGGCAGCTCTCACACTTGTCTCTGTAACGACTCCCAAGGAACGCGCAGGCTACGCGATCGGCATGCTTCAAACCGCGACAGCTGGTGGCGCGGTGCTCGGACCGATGATTGGTGGTGCATTGGCAGATGCGATTGGATTCCGGCCGATTTTTTTCATTGTGGCCGGGTTATGCTTTGTCAGCGGGATTCTTGTCGTTATGAAAGTCGACGACGTCCCATTGGAAACCAGGACAAGAGAAAGCTATTCCCTACTCAACAACTACCGCTACGCATTCGCATCTTCCCGACTTAAGCCGGCTTTTCTCCTCATTGTACTGTCGCAGATCGCGATTAGCATCGTGCAGCCGATCTTCGCTCTATTCGTTGAAACGATGAAGGTGAACAAGGATTACCTTGCCACCATTGCGGGAGTGATCTTCTCGGTCGTCGGCATCTTTAGCATGATCTCCTCCCCCTGGTGGGGAAAACGGAACGATCGACTGGGTTACAGAAAAAACTTGATGGCTGCCTCAGCACTTGGCGGATTGGCTTACCTCTTTCATGCAGTGATTTACACGGTCTATCCGCTCTTTATTCTTCGAGCGATTTTGGGATTTTGTATCGGTGGGATCATCCCGCCACTCTATTCCTTCATCAGTAGGCACACCGAGTCCGACCGACGAGGTGCGATTATGGGAATCGCATCGAGTTTTTACATTCTCGCAAATATCATCGGCCCGATCACAGGTGGATATATCGGCGCCCATCTCGGGCTGAGAGTTGCCTTCGTGGTTAGTGGCGTATTTCTGTTTCTGGTCACAGGAATTGTGTCGCGTTCTCTCCATGACGACGTTCCTCCTCTCGAGCAGGTTGCAGTTCCTGAAAGACCTTTCGTCGAGATTTAACCGCCCATCTTGCTTCTTCAAGTCGAAATATTTAAGTTTTCACAGCGAACGATTGTCACGAGAAATGCCTAAGCGCGAACGACTCTTCCTGCTAGACGGAATGGCGCTTGCTTACCGAGCGTACTTCACCTTCATCAATCGACCTCTTATCAACTCGAAGGGTGAGAACACGAGCGCTATCTACGGATTCGTCAATACGCTCATGAAAATCCTCGAGGAGGAGAAACCCGAGCACATCGCGGTCATCTTCGATACACCCGAACCGACATTCCGCCATAAGAAATTCGCTGCGTACAAAGCAACGCGTGAGAAGATGCCAGAAGCGATGGCGGACCAACTCGGCCGACTGAAGGAGGTTGTCGAAGCGTTTAATGTCCCGATCCTCGAGGCTCCCGGCTATGAAGCAGACGATGTCATCGGAACTCTGGCGAAACGCGCGGAAGCGAAGGGGATCGAGACGAATCTTGTCACGGGAGACAAGGACTTCATGCAGTTGATTTCTCCACTTGTGAAGATGTACAAGCCAGGCAAACGCGGTGACGAGTGGGAAATCATTGATGAGGAAGGAGTCAAAGAAAAATTTGGGGTAACCCCCGATAAGGTAACAGACGTGTTAGGATTAATCGGCGACAAGTCTGATAATATTCCTGGCGTACTGGGCATCGGCGAGAAAACGGCGATTCCTCTTGTCCAGGAGTACGGCTCGATTGAGAAGATCCTGAAAAACCTGGATAAGATTCCACAAAAAGGATTGAAGGAGAAGTTAAGCCAGAATAAGGAGAACGCTCTACTCTCCAAAGAACTCGTC
>JAHEZR010000187.1 GCA_023251005.1 Ignavibacteriota bacterium
GTCGGATTCAAAACCGGGTCGCACCATTGCCCGATAGGCAATGTACTTCCCACTCGGAGAGTAAACAGGTTGGTTATCGTTTGCTTTATTCTCAGTGATCCGTTTCGGTTCGCCACTAGTGACCGGAACGATGAAGAGGTCATTGTTCGTGCTCACAGCAATCATTGGGTCGGTGTTGCGGACGAAGCAGAGCTCATTCCCATCAGGAGAAAAGGAATAATCGACGCTACCACCGAGATCAATGGGAGGCGTGTCGAAATCTCCCGGCGTCATATCTTTTGGCTCGCCATTAGTCGATGGTACGACGAAGACGTGGCTGCGCTTGTCATCCTTCCAAGAATCCCACACGCGATAGGGAAGGTGTGTGAAAACTTTTGCTTTTACTTTGCTCTTTTCGCGCTGCTCATTCCGCTCGCGATTTGCCTTATCATTTTGAAGGTCAGGATAAACCTCCGACTTGAAAGCAAAGTATCGCCCGTCCGGTGAAACCACGAGGCCGGAAGCTTCGGTTGAAATTGTCGTGATCTTTTTCGCTTCCCCTCCTGAGGTCGGCACCACCCAGATCTGAGATTCTCCGTCGCGGGTGGAGACAAAGGCAATGGACTTTCCATCAGGCATCCAACGAGGGTTGTTGTTGGCTTTCTTCGCAGAAGTGAGTTGTCGAACAAGCCCGCCATCGATAGGGACTAAGTAGATGTTGCTGTTACTTGTGTTCTCGGCCTTGTTATAGCTTGTGATAACGAATGCAACAGTTCTTCCGTCGGGAGAGACCTGAGAATCACTCACTCTCCCAAAGCTGATTAGGTCATCGAACGTAAAGGCACGTTTTTGCTGAGCGAGGAGACAAGGGTAAATTAGGAGGATGAGAAAGAAAAGCCTCTTTGCTTGTTTCATCTAGATTCTCCTTGTTCGTGGAAGTGGGATGGGGTAGTTGCTAACTTAGTACTTCTGGAGTGAGTCTTACAGTACTCTTCTTTCAGGTACTCGGCGAAGAGGAATTTCGTGTTACCTTAAGAGGTGATCGAGCGAGAACACCCCTCCTCCGGAGACGGTGAGGCCAACCGCAATGGCCCCGAGTGAGAGATCCAGTTCATATCCTCCAACCCAACCGCCTTCCATGGTTTTGGCAAATAGCCCCGTCTTGAATTTTACTTTCCACATCGCAGCCATCATAATACATGCAATCAGAAAAGAAGCAAGCTGGGTCCAGATTCCGAGTATGAGACACAACCCACCGAAGAATTCCGTAATCCCCACAGCGTACGCCCAGAATAGCGGGGGAACGACATTGAGGTTTTTCAGAAATGCAGCGAAGCCCTTAGGTCCGAAGTCTTTCTTGTAAAGTTTCGGGTATCCATGTGCAACAAAAATGATCCCGAGGACAATGCGCAGGACGAGTGCCGCAAAGCTGTGGTGTATTCCGATGAGGCTGTCGAGCATGGGAGTCTCCTTGCAACAGGTTAGGATTTATTTTGACAGACTTTGTGTGCTAGGGTGCTTCAAGGCATCGAGCTCATATCCACGGCAATCGAGGACGGGAAGCTTAGGATATTTTGGAAACGTTGGATCCAACTTTGAAAGATTACACATAATGAAGACGCTGCCGCGCGGTGTTTCGACACGGGACATGTGTCTGCACGTGGGGCAGAGGCCGGAAGCAAAACGTCGCTGGTCATTTGCCATCGCAGTGCTTGCTCGAGTCAGAGATCGGGTTTATTTTTCTTCTTGGCTAATCATCGGTATCTTAATTCCAAATCTGTTGGCATTCTGGGTTGCTTCTTCATACCCCGCGTCCGCGTGGCGCATGATACCAGTGCCTGGGTCATAGGTCAAGACACGCTCGAGACGTCTTTCTGCTTCCTTCGTCCCGTCGGCAACGATGACCATCCCCGCGTGAATCGACAGGCCGATTCCAACTCCTCCCCCATGGTGAACACTCACCCAGCTTGCCCCACCAACAGCATTCAGAAGGGCATTGAGGATAGGCCAGTCGGCGATTGCGTCACTGCCGTCCCGCATCTTTTCTGTTTCCCGGTTCGGTGAGGCAACACTACCACAATCGAGATGGTCGCGGCCAATGACGATTGGAGCCTTGAGCTCTCCCTGCGCTACCATCTCATTGAAAATCTTCCCCATCTTTGCCCGCTCTCCGTAACCCAGCCAGCAGATGCGTGCGGGCAATCCCTGGAACTTCACCTGCTTCTGTGCTTTCTCAATCCAGTTGCAGAGAAGTCTATTCTCAGGAAATGTTTTCATTACCGCTTCATCAGTTCTGTAGATATCTTCGGGGTCTCCACTCAGAACGGCCCACCGGAACGGACCTTTACCTTCACAGAATAACGGACGGATGTACTCGGGAACAAACCCTGGAATTTCAAACGCGTCCTTTACTCCGTTCGCATGGGCTTCGCCTCGGATGTTATTCCCATAATCGAATGCAATGGCACCGCGCTTCTTCAAATCTAGCATTGCCTGAACCTGCTTGACAATCGAAGCCTTGGCGAGGGAAATATATTTTTCAGAATTTGAGTTTCTTAGCTCCAGGGCTTCCTCATACAAAATGCCTGCTGGAACGTATCCGTTCAATGTATCATGTGCAGATGTCTGATCTGTCAGCACATCTGGCACAATTCCTCGTGACACGATTTCGGGCAGAACATCTGCTGCATTGCCAAGAAGTCCGATGGAAAGCGCTTCGTTCTTCTTGCTCGCATTCTGAACCCATAACAGTGCTTCGTCCAAGCTCTCTGTCATCCGATCGAGGTATTTTGTTTTCAGTCGCCGCTCTATTCGCGCGCGATCCACTTCAACCACTAGGCACACAGCACCGTTCATGGTAGCGGCGAGAGGTTGCGCACCACCCATTCCACCAAGACCGGCTGTGAGGAGAAATCGGCCGGCAAGAGTTCCTCCCAAGTATTTCAGTGCACACGCGGCAAATGTCTCGTACGTTCCCTGTAAAATCCCTTGTGTCCCGATGTAAATCCATGAGCCTGCCGTCATCTGACCGTACATCGTGAGCCCAAGTGCTTCGAGACGTCGAAATTCGTCCCACGTTGCCCACTTCGGCACAATCATGGCGTTGGAAATGAGAACCCGCGGCGCGTCCAGATACGTCTTGATGA
>JAHEZR010000188.1 GCA_023251005.1 Ignavibacteriota bacterium
TTGTGCTGGTTGTAATACTCGTTCACTTCCCTTTCTGTCGGCTGGAGGGACTGGTCGGAATAGACTTCCGCCTCAATCAGACGATCGATAACCAGTCGTCTCTTGATGTCCTCTACGGTCTGGTTCACCTCGGAGCTTCGGTCGAAGCCGCGAGACTTCGCCTCTTCATAGAGTAACGCCGAGTTCACCCACTGTGTTACCAAATCGCGAACCTGTGGTCCACCGATTGTAGTGCTGGTGTCAACGCTCTCCTTCACTTTTTGAGGGGTAAGGTATTCATTGTTCACGCGTGCAACAAAAGCACCAGTCTGACTTTTTCTGATGCACGAGGAGGTAGCCGTCGCCAGCAGAATAGAGATCGTGAGAACGGATGCCCCTGGATGGGCAATCTTCAAGTTACTCTTCCTTGTCGCGCGGTGGCTCTGCAAACGCCGCGCTCAGATTCTCGGGCTGTAGTCTCACCTTGAATTCCTGGCGCAAGGTGTTCAGCCATTGTTCCTCGAGACGATTCGAAACATAGTCGTGATAGTGCCCGCCTACCTCTGGGGCCGCTTCCTCATAACTTTTCAATCGCGCTTTTTCCTTCGCCGTCACTTTGATAATAGAGTAACCGCCCTCGAAGCGGATGGGTTTTGAAATCTCTCCAACTTCCATGGTTGCTGCTTTGCGTGTAAGTTCATTCTCGTCGAGCGGCCGAAGTCCCCATTCGCCTTTATTCTGCCTCGACTTTGGTCGGTCACTTCGCCGGGCGGCAAACTCGTTGAAATCTACCCCCGCTTTCAGTGAATCGAGGAATTGAAGAGCCTTGCTGCTATCTCCTAAGATAAGAACCTCGCTGAATCTCACGCGGTCGAGAAGTTTGTATCGCTCACGATTCTTTTCAAAGTAGTCGTGAAGGAGGGAATCTGTTGCGGAAATTTTACTCCACACCTGCTGCTGCTCTGACTTATAGAGCAAAATTCCCTCCTCATACTCTTTTAACGTCAACTTGAACTCAGGAAATTCCTCTTGAATATTGCGCGTCCTGTGACGGATCAGCAATCGCTCGGCTACGCGGTCGAGCGCTTTGCGGACGTTCTCCGCTTTCAGCTCCATCTTATTAAATTCTGGGTCGTTCTTCATCACTCGAATTACTGAATCCAGAGAGGCGCTCTCCGTTGCGAAAGAAAACGCTGGTCTCCCGCGAACGGTCGCCGAAATATTCTGATCCCAAGAACTGTCTGAAAACAGCTTCGTCGAGTCGACCCGGCTGAGAAGTGTGTCTGCAATATCACTGTAGACTGTGAAATTCACGTCGGCTTTGTACCTGCGGAGGAAGCTCTCGTAATCATAAGTATAGCGGTAGTTCTGATAGAGCTCGCGCAGCGATTGTTTCAGTTCACGATAGGGCGAGATGGGCTTTTCCTCTGTCAGTTTAATGAGGTGATACCCATAGGGGGTCCTCACGATGCCGGAAACTTCTCCCACCTTTAGGGAGAAGGCTGCCTCGTCGAAAGGTTGAACTGCGCGTCGCCGTTCAAAAAAACCTAAATCACCGCCCTGCTGAGCGCTCCCGACATCTTGAGAGTGGCTCTTCGCGAGCTCTGCAAAATCTCTTCCCGCAGTGAGACTTTCTTGCAATGCCTTGATTTCATTATATGCTTTGAGAGTGTCTTCCGGGGTGGGTGTGGACGTTTCAAAGCGCATCATGATGTGACTTGCTCTGATTTGTCCACGGCTTGGCTTTCGGTCGGTTAGTTTGATTACATGGTACCCGAACTCGCTCCGGACGGGTTGTGGAAAGGTCTCTCCGGATTTGAGCTGGTAGCAGGCGTCTTCAAAGGGCGGAACCATGAAACCGGACGTGAAGTAATAAACACTCCCGCCGTTCTCACGGCTTGAGTAGTCCTCCGAGAACTGCCGAGCCAAACTTGCAAAGTCCTCTCCCCGCCGTGCACGTTCGATGAGGTCCGCCGCCTTCTGCCACGCGGCGAGTGTATCCCGAGGAGTCGGGTTGGGCGGCAAGGCGATGAGGATGTGGCTCGCCTTAACTTCTTCCTTCCTCCTCTCATACATCTGCCGCAATCCCGGCTTCACAACCTCTCTCTCGAGGAAGAAGCTCGCAGCTAAGCTGGTGCTGTACTCCTGCAATTCTCTTACTATGTCTGGATCCTTGTCGAGGCCGTGTCGATAGGCGCCGAGAAGTTTCAAGCGGAATTTCACAACGAGATCGAGAAACTTCTCTTTTTCTGGCATGGGCGTGTTCTTCGCGGCTTCCCAGCCTCCATTATTTTTCACGAGCAGACGCTCGAATTCCGTCACGGACATTTTCTCCGGACCGATTTCTGCGACGACGATATCATTAGCGTGGTTTAGGCAGCCATTCAAATTGATCAATAGGATACAAAGGATTTGCAGCGTGATTGCCTGTCGCACAATAACCATGAACCTGCCTTTCATTGAATAACTGGGCTCACTGACCTTCTGAATTGTTAATTCTAATCAAAAACCCAAAGAAAATCAAGGAATAGTTAGTCCAACCAAGGATGACCGCGTGTAATGATTCCAGCGTCAAACTCTCTTCCTCTCTTCACCTTTTTTTCATTTGCGGATTACGCGAGGTTAACCTGTCCTTGGTAGCCGTTGTGGCGAAGTGCAGCAACTTTCGGGACTTGACTTTTGTTCTTATTTTGTGTAAAATTTGACTAACATTTCAGAGGAGCCGATGAAGAAGATTGCCCTACTGATCCTCGCTGTTACGTTTTTCCTCTCCACTCTCCTCCTCGCAGGAGAGAAGGAAAAAGCTGTCTTAAAGGTCAAGGGCATCCATTGTGCCTCTTGTGTGAGCATGATCAAGAAAAGTGTAAAGAAGGTCGATGGTGTGGAGGAAGCGAGTGTTAGCCTGATCACTGGTGAAGTCACGGTCTTGTTTGATCCCGCAAAGAAGCCGTTGGAAAACATCGTCAAAGCCGTCAACAAGATGGGCTACAAAGTTATTGATGACGACTCCACTGATGCCTCTTCAAAAAGTTGCTGCGACAAAGAAACCAAGGAGTAAGGTTCAAGAACTGTTGTGTTTAACCAACCACCAA
>JAHEZR010000189.1 GCA_023251005.1 Ignavibacteriota bacterium
AGATGAATTGAACATAAGACAAAGAGAATCAAAAAGCAAGGATTACTCGTCGTTGCCTGCTGCGGGTGTTGTAACTCTTTAGAAATGTCAGGTCTAATAACTCGATAGAAATGTCAGGGTCGAAGAGAAGAAGATACGACATTTTTCTTTTTTATGCTTTGGAATTGTTTCTTAGTGTTACCGATCAGGTAGCGGGCCTTGCCGATAGGTTTCGAGTGCCTCCAAGGGTGAGTAGCTGAGGGTAAAGGAACGACCTTGTACTGAGGCTTTGGTTTTGTAGTCAGACAGGTAAAGGCAAGCTGGTGTTCGTTCCAAAAGATGTGGAGAGAATCATCGAGCCAGCGACGGACAGTGACAGAACGGCCTGGTGGAGGCAGAGGAGCTGCAGAGCGTTCGAGTTGAATGAACTGGTTGTTCAAGGTGACGGTGAAGTCGTTATGGACACGCCGTGCGGTTTCGAAGCAAAAGATGTTGTGAAGATCGATGCCGTCTGCAGAGCGGTGGGTGTCTGTGAGGCCATTGAGAGACGCGAAGCGTCGGTTATGCTCTGGAGAGTAGCTGTCCTGCAGGAAACGATTGGCTTGATCAATGGCACTGATCTGTTCACGTCGAAGTGCTTTGACGAGACGGTCTTGATGGGTTCTATTGGATCGTTCGACACGTCCTTTGGCCTGGGGAGAGTGGGCGACGACCATGGTAACGCCGAGACGGGTTAATGCTCGACCAACATCGGTGAGCTTCTGATCGTTTTTGGGGTGGTAGACGCTGCCCCGATCGGTGTAAATCTCACGAGGGATGCCATATTGCTCAATGTAGCACCTAAGGGTGAGGAGGACATCGTAGGCATTCTCCGATGGGGCGAAGCGCATAAAGATACGCCCTGAGGCATCGTCGACAGCCACCAACAGACAGCACCGTGGCCCACGGCCTTCGAACCAGTCGTGATCACTGCCATCGAACTGCAGGAGAGATCCAATCGTGTCTCGTCGTTGTCGCTTGCGCCTGTGCGGCCGCTTCGTACGCTCCTGAGACCACAGCTTCGCCTTCAGTAACCATCGTCGGAGTGTCTCATGATCGATCCTTGGAAGAATTGCGTTGTGATCGGTCTCGATCCTTTCGGCAAAGAGTGTCGGACCATAGTCACTGTACCGCTCTCGGTACAACTGGAGTACTTGTGTACGAACCGCACGGGCATAGCCTCGGTTCGACAGGCAACCCCGCAAGCGATGGATGAGTCCCTCGTCGCCCTCGGACTTGAATCTGGAACTCAGCCGGTACATGTGCCGCTCACTGATGCCGAGACTTTCAGCCGCCTCGACATGGGTTAATTCGCCCTTCTCAAGGCGACTTAATACTTTTAGACATTCTCGTTCGTGTGGGTTCATTGTCAGTGTTTGTTGGTCTTGCATTTGGCTTCTCCTTGGAGTAAGTGAGTATAACCCCAAGATGCTCAACCATGACATTTCTATCGAGTCCAAACCCTGACATTTTTAAAGAGTTATTACAATCTAGAATCGTAAATCACAAATCTCCTTGTATCTCTCCGATTAATTTCCTACATTCATCGAGCTTTTTTTGAATCATCCTAAAATTGTTAGGAGCGAAACACTATGTTGTTGCAGCGGAAACTCATGCTGATTGTCAGTTTGTCTCTCTTGCTAATTTTTGTCGGTTTTGCTCAGGAGAAAGAAGAAGAGCCGATCCCACCAAAGCGGTCAACACAGGCGAAGATCGGCGGGGCGCTCGGGTTCACTCAGAACTGGTTGTTCCTCGACATTGATCCGATCAACGATGTGTTAAAAAGCAGTGGGGCGGGTGAACTCTCAAAAGGTGGTATGCTGCTTCTGGGTGGCCAGGCCTACGGTTATGTATTGCTCTTCCAAAACATGCGCATCGGTGGCAACTGGGCTGGTGGTCACCTCAAGTCCAAGTTGTTATCCCTTCCCTCGAAGGTGAGGAAGGACATCGACCTCTCCGTCGGTTTTGGCGGCGTCACCGTTGACTATGTCCTTCCGATCAGACCGCGTTTGGATGTAGCATTCGGAGTTCTTTTAGGCGGAGGAGGGATGGATATCAAACTCACCCAAGATCGCGGCGATCCAAAAATCTGGGATGAAATCTGGAAAAACCTAGAGGAACGAAACTTGATCCTCGAATACACTCGCAAGTTATCAGGCTCATTTTTCGTTTACCAGCCGTCCGTCAATGTTGAATTCGCAGTGCTTCGGTGGTTGGGATTACGAGCGGGTGTGGGATACCTCGGGATGGCAGGCGGAAGCTGGGAGATAGACGACAAGTATGAGCTGCTTGGCGTTCCGGATAACGTCAAGGGCAAAGGCTTCATTCTGAATGGCGGCATCTTCGTAGGGACCTTTATCTTCTGAATTCGGATTTCAAGGGGCTTTCTTACTTTCCGTAAACTGAACGCTTTTCCATTTCTCAAACAACGGTCGTAGTTTGTTCCGTTGATATTTCCCGGTTGACGTCACTGGAATATCGTCGCCAAAGATCACCACTTTAGGACATTTTTGCAAGGAGAAAAATTTCCGACAGTAGTCGATGACGCCCTTTTCTGTCAGGGTCACTCCATCTTTCGGCTGGACGTAGGCGCCGACTTCCTCGCCGTACCAATCATTTTCGAAGCTGACAGCCAGACCTGCTTTCACTCCAGGCATGTTCATAAGGACTTCGTCGATCTCGAATGGTGAGATGTTCGCACCGCCTCGTATGATAAGTTCTTTAATTCGCCCGGTGATGAAAAAGAACTTTCTCTCCTTAGTGTCTGTCTTGTAAAACCCCTCGTCACCGCTTCGAAACCAGCCATGGGTGAATGCCTTCTCGTTTGCCTCGGGATTGGCGAAGTACTCCTTCATAACGTTGTGTCCTCGAATGACGATCTCGCCCTTCTCGCCTTCGGGCAGCTCGTTTCCTTTGTCATCATGAATCGCCATCTCGTTCGGTGAGATAGGGACGCCGATGGAAGGAAATCCATGCTCTTTCAGCCAATGCCGATGCTCCTCGGCCGAGAGATCATGTGGAAGGAAACAGGAATAGCAC
>JAHEZR010000036.1 GCA_023251005.1 Ignavibacteriota bacterium
GAGAACGAAAACAACTTGCCCCGTACCCAACTGTCCAAGCTTTAACCCTGAGCTCTCGATGAGCGCCCGAATGCCGGGTCGCGGGTTCAGGTTAATTTGATCTAGGCCAAGTTTTACGAGCGTTCGGTTTTCGTCTGTGAGAGGGACAATGTCAGCTGTGCTCGCGAGTGAAACAAAATCAAGATAATCATATGGAAAATCATCTCTTCCAAATCGCTTTGCAACTCCCTGGAGGAGCTTGAATGCGACTCCACATCCGCTCAGATGTTTGTATGGATAACCACAAGACGGTTTGAGAGGGTCAAGGACGGCAAAGGCATTAGGGGTTTTCTCCGACGGCATATGATGATCACAGATGAGAACGTCAATCCCTACTGTCCGCGCGTATTCCACCTCTTCGACAGCAGTGACGCCACAGTCCACGGCGACAAGAAGTCTAGCGCCAAGTTCATGAGCCCGATCGATTCCATAGGTTGAGATTCCATAGCCTTCCTTCAGCCGGTCAGGGATGTGAAAAAAGACCTCTCCAGTGGAACCCAAAGCTTCGGAAAGCGACTTTAGGAAAAGGTACAACATCGCCGCCCCGTTTGTTCCGTCAACATCATAATCGCCGAAAACGAGGATGGTCTCGTGCTTCTCAATCGCCGCAGCAACTCGGTCGACAGCTTTCTCCATCCCGTCCATCAGGAACGGATCGTAAAGCAAATCGAGGCTTGGGCGGAAATAATTCTTCGCCTTATCATAGGTGTCAATCTCACGGTTAACGAGAAGTGTGCCGATGGAAGGTGGGACACCGAGGGCCTCGACAAGCTTTTGAACCTTCGACTGCTCGGGTGGTGGGGAGAGCTTCCAGCGAAATTCCATAGAGTCGGCGGGAAAACCTTCAGTAAAAAAATTCTAAAGTAGGCCGATAAGCCGAATTCTGTCTGTTCTCCGCCACCGGCGGAGAAGAGGCAATCATTTCTCTAATGCGACCTACCCGAGGATCTGGCGAACCGGGCCACTTCGCTTCCCTCCACTTGCATGGGGAGAAATCTCCTCTTACGTGGTCTTGCTCCGGATGGGGTTTGTCGGGCCTCCGGCCTCACGGTCGGAGCGGTGGGCTCTTACCCCGCCTTTTCACCCTTATCCCGTCCCGAACAAAATCGGGATGGGACGGTATGTTTTCTGTGACACTTTCCGTTACCGCCAGCTTGCGCTGACAGTACCCTCGATTTCTCAAGGCATCCTGCCCAACCCTTCGCTTTGTAGCGAAGGATCTGCCTGTCCCAGCGCTGCGAAACAGGCATGTGGAGTTCGGACTTTCCTCCCCGATCCGGTCCCAAAAAGAATGAGACGGGTCGAGGCGATTGCCTGACCTACTTTAGAAGTTGAGAATTAATTTTTGGATTTAGACTGCTGGAATATAAGAAGAAAGAGGCGAAGATTCAAATCCTAATTTTCAGCCGGTGATCGATTGCAGCATTTGCAACGCGGTCGGCATCGAGGTTCTTCTCGCGAGGGATATAGTGTAACTCTACGGCAAAGCGGAGGGTCTTCATAAAGCGGAGGATTTTCTGCATTTGTCTTTTCAGGTCCGGATTTTTTACTTTGTATTCACCGTTGAATTGCCGGACGAGCAGCTCGCTATCGGAATGTACGACAACTTTCTGGCATTTAAAGTCTTTTGCCTTCTTCAAGCATCCGAAAAATGCGCTGTACTCCGCTCCGTTGTTAGTGCCTGGTCCAAGGTATCCACCTTCGGCGTGTAGTATTCTACCATGTTCATCCTTGAGCACGATACCAATTCCGCTCTCTCCGGGATTCCCTCGTGAGGCTCCATCGATATAGCCATGAAGAATCATATGGCAGTCGCACTCTTTTCGACGATTTCATCTGAGACTAGGATGCGGCCGCAGTGTTCACATGTGAATATTCTGTTGTTCTTTCGCAGCTCAAGAACCTTTTGCGGAGGCACGGCATTGTAGCACCCTCCGCAGGAGTTTCTTCTGACCGCCACGACCGCGAGACCACTCTTTGCTTTTCGGATCCGCTCATAAAGAGCGTAATCGCTTTCGTCTATTCGAACGAGAAGCTTTTCTCGCTCGTGCTTCAGTCGAAGTTCTTCGTCTTCATTTGCTTTTGACACTTCCTCGAGCTCAAGCTGTTTTTCGTTTAGTTCTTTCCTTGTTTCCTCGAGTTGAGCTTTCGTTTTCTCCAGATCCTCGCGTGCGATGGTAGTCTTTCCCTCCAAAGCCTCCATATCTTTCTCGAGCTGTGTAATCATCTCCTGAGCGGTGTCGATCTCACGAGAAAGGGCATCATACTGGCGGTTATTTTTCACCTGGTATTGCTGCGTTTTGTACTTTTCGATCTTCTCTTTTTGCGAGATGATGTCGACGTCAGCTTTGTCCCGATCGATGATCGCGTGTTTGATTGTCTCTTCGAGCTCAT
The DNA here is from genome assembly GCA_023251005.1 of Ignavibacteriota bacterium. The sequence goes on from JAHEZR010000036.1 coordinate 2,434, forward strand.
GGATACGGGTCTCGAAGTCACTCACTCGGGCCTCAAGGTCGGCTACCGCCTCGGGTAAATCGCCCTTGAGCTCCTCGAGTTCGTCCAGACCTTTATCGATTTTCTGAAGCGCGTAAAGTCTGCTAAGTTTCTCCTCCAAAGTAATCTCCTCAATCACTCTCAGTTTATTCTAGTGATACAATGTGGGATTTGTTGTGTTCGATGTAATCATGACGCTGACTTTCTCCTCTTTCTCTCTAAGCGATTCTTGCAGTCGAAGAACCAAGACATCAAGAACCGGGCGTTCCGTCTCGTAATGACCGGCGTCGATTAGAGCTATTCTTCCTTTTGCGTCGTGGAAGGTATGGTACTTGATGTCGGCAGTGACAAAAGCATCTGCTTCTGCTGTAATTGCGACAGGCAGTAAAGAAGTTCCACCGCCTCCGCAAACTGCGACTCTTTTGACGCGAACTCTGGGATCTCCCGTGTATCGTAAGTGCTTTGTGCCCAGTTTTTTCGTCACTCGGTCAAGAAACGTCCGTAAACTTGTTGGTGCCGCCAGGTCCCCGATTGCTCCTGCACCAACATCTTCAGGACGATTGTCGAGTGGATAAATATCGTAAGCAACCTCTTCATACGGGTGTGCGTTGAGCATTGCGGATAGAACGCGGGGTACACGCCAACTGGGGGCTAACATTTCCAGTCGCGCTTCCTCGACTTTCTCAAACTTTCCCACTGATCCGACGAAGGGCTTCGCACCTTTCCTCGGGCGAAAGGTTCCCGTCCCGCTCACCCGAAATGAACACATCTCATAGTCGCCGATGATTCCTGCGCCGGCACGCCCCATCGCTTCTGCCACTGACTCCACGTGTTCTTGAGGCACAAACACAGAAACTTTCTTCAGCCCGCTCCCTGTCCTGTGAAGGAAATCAACGTCCATCAAACCTAAGCGTTCAGCGAGCGCAAAGCTTACTCCTCCCCGTGTAAAGTCAAGGTTTGTGTGTGCGGTATACACCGCAATTCCACTCTGAATAAGCTCGTAAGTGAGTTTCCCTACATTGTCCGAGGTAGATACCGAACTCAATGGTCGGAAGAGGAGAGGATGGTGAGTGATAATGAGGTCCACCTTTTTTCTCCTGGCTTCAGCTACGACCTCCGAAGAGATCTCCAAAGCAAGGAGCAGCCTCTGGACATTCCCGGCCCTGCTGCCGATCTGTAGTCCAACATTATCTTTTTCCCAAGCAATCTCTGGCGGTGCCCACTCTTCGATTATGTTAATGATGTCTTGAATCCTCATGTCGCCGGGGGTAGATACAATAAAAAAAGTGTCCCGTTTTTTGGGCGGGACACTTTTTCGTCTACAGAATGCCTGGTGAGTTTAGCCGTTTTTTCCTTAAATCGACACAGCCTCTTTTGTATCACCATTGTCGATGGTAATGTTTGCGGAAGATATACTTGCTGGGAACAATCATATGTTGGCTTCCTGGTGGGAGGAAATTCTCGAAACTAATATAAGACTGGAAAATCTAAAAAGCAAGTCCACGGGGTGGAGAAAATTTTTCGATCGGCGATGGAGAAACTGTTATCTCAACGGCTTACCGTTCTTCCTGAAGGTTCTGGAGTTTCCGAATCTTGCTCTCAATTGTCACGATACTCTCGGATATTTCCGTTACAAGTTGCTTCTGCTGGTCGGGAAGCTGATGCCTTGCCATCGCGTCTGCCGTAAGCTTGATTGCCGTCAACGGGTTGTTGAACTCGTGACAGATGGCAACAATGAGCTCACGGATCGCCTCAGTGCGCCGCTCGGCGAAAATCCGATTTCGTTCTGCTTCGGCGATTCGTCTTTTCAAGCTGACTTTATCGAGCACGTTTAGAATTGTCCTCGGGAGGATCGTATCAGAGACCTCATCCTTAATCAGGTATTCTTCAACACCGATCTTCATCGCTTCTATCGCGATGCGAAAATCTTTCAAACCCGTAAGAAAAACGATCGGCGTATCAATATTCCTTTCGCGGAGAGTCTTTGTGAGTTCAATTCCACTCATGCGGGGAAGTGAAGACTCCATCAGGACGATGTGGATGGATTCATTCTTCTGCAGCTCTTCAAGGGCCGAGTCACTACTCTGCTTCCAGAGGATATTGAACTTCTTTCCCATGAAGTTCGTCAGATGCTGCTGGGCGAGTTTCGCGTACGTGATGTCGTCGTCAACGAGAAGGACGTTGATCGTTGGTTGTTCTGTCGTCATAGGCTGCGATAATCGTGCAATGGAGTCCGTCATCAACTAAAAGATACGTGATAACTCTCATAATCGCAAGCGCTTGGCTGAAGAGATGGGTGACAAAGATTTGGTGTGCCATTCGATTTGGAGTAATGGAGTTTCGATACTACTTTTAACAGTTGATTTTTGATGTTCTTTTCTCTATAATTGGTTACCTTTTGCAAAGGGGTCTCACCAACCGCGTGAGGGGTTGGAATGGAGCCGGTGAGATTTCTTTTCCGTTCCACAACAGTGGGGAATTGCATCAATGCCCGATAAACCAAAAGTTCTCATTGTAGATGATGAAGAGCCTCTTCGTGCCGTCTTGAGCGCGGAACTTGCGAGCGAAGGCTATCAAGTCGAGACTGCTGCGGACGGTGATGAAGCGATGGAGCTTGTGCAGACGCGGCCTGTAGACCTCGTTCTTCTCGATATCAAGATGCCACGAGTTGACGGTTTCGAGGTTCTTCGGTTCATCAAGCAGCGCTTTCCTAAGGTCAAAGTGATAATGTTGACGGGGTATGCTGATCTCAGCAGTGCAATCGATTCGAAGCGCTGGGGTGCCGAGGATTTTGTCAGTAAACCCTACGACCTTTTTGACCTCCTCACAACGATCGAGCGGGTTTTAAACACAGAGTGAGGAACAGGATCTTAGGATTGGGAGACCAGTATTTGGTCATGAATCCGGAGAAGGTCTCTCATCCTGTACCCACCTCTCTTCATCTGGAATATCGCTCCTCGTAGCACACCCCGAGCCCTAACTTCGGCTCTTCGACTTCCCTGCATTTGCCTTGACTTTCCGTCGATTTTTTTGTATTTTTTTGTAAACAAAGTTTGCCTCGCGCCCGCTTGTCCCGCCGATCCATCTAGATGATCTCGTGAAGGCGGATTCTGATGCGGGCGTTTGTGTTTTCATCGTCCCTCCATGGCAAAGTTCCAAGGTGTTGACTACTATAACGTTGACGAACTTCTAAGCGAAGAAGAACTTCTCGTTCGGGATACGATACGCGCCTTTGTAGACAGTCAGATCCTTCCCATTATTGAGCAGCATAACCGGGCTGCTACATTTCCCATTGAACTGGTCCCGAAAATGGCCGAGCTCGGCATACTCGGTGCAACGCTCCCTCAGCAATATAGTTGTGCAGGGATGAACAACGTCGCCTATGGAGTCGTGATGCAAGAGCTTGAGCGCGGCGACAGTGGTATTAGAAGCTTTGCATCAGTTCAGAGCGCACTCGTTATGTATCCGATTTTTACCTTCGGATCTGATCGGCAAAAGGATTACTGGTTACCCAAGCTCGCAAAGGCAGAAAAGATCGGGTGCTTCGGTTTGACTGAACCTGATTTCGGCTCGAACCCTGGCGGCATGAAAACACACGCTGTGCAGAAGAATGGATATTTTGTTCTCAATGGTGCAAAGATGTGGATCACGAACGGCACTATCGCCGATGTCGCAGTCGTATGGGCAAAGCTCGATGGAGACGTGCACGGCTTCCTCGTAGAGAAATTGACAAAAGGCTTTTCAGCGCCGGAGATGAGAGGGAAACACTCTCTACGCGCCTCCGTGACATCGGAACTTGTGTTGCAAGATTGTGAGATACCCGAAGAGAATCACCTCCCGAAGACAAATGGACTGAAGTCGGCGCTAATGTGCCTTGACCAGGCACGATATGGAATTGCATGGGGTGCGATTGGTGCGGCAATGGCATGTTACGATGCGGCGCTTAGGTACGCAAAGTCACGTATCCAGTTCGATAGGCCGATCGCCTCGTTCCAACTTATCCAAGCGGAACTCGTGTATATGATCACAGAGATTACAAAAGCGCAGCTTCTCTGTCTACAGCTGGGCCGTTTGAAGGACAAGAAAAAAGCACGTTACACGCAAGTCTCACTGGCGAAGAGGAACAACGTGGAGATCGCCCTCAAGATCGCTCGGAAGGCTCGCGACATCCTTGGTGCCAATGGTATTCTCGACGAATATCCTGTGATGCGACACATGGCGAATCTCGAGTCGGTGAAGACCTACGAGGGGACGCACAACATGCATACCCTCATAGTTGGAGAAGATATCACCGGGATTCCAGCATTTGCTTAGCAGCGCAAGGTGAAGGTGGCGTCTAATCCTAACTTCAAATACATCTTCTTATGAAGAAGAAAATCTTTGGTGAAGCGGTGACCTACGATGATGTCCTCCTCATTCCTGCGAAGTCGAGTGTCTTACCGCGAGAAGTTGATGTTAGAACTCGACTTACGAGGAACATCGAGATGAATATCCCGCTTGTGAGCGCAGCGATGGATACCGTAACAGAGTCAGCCTTAGCAATTGCGCTTGCAAGAGAGGGCGGGATCGGAATACTCCATCGGAATATGTCCATCGAGAAGCAGGCGGAAGAGGTGGACAAAGTAAAGAGATCGGAGAGTGGGATGATTCTTGATCCGATCACTCTGCCTCCCAACATAACCGTTCGCGATGCGCTTTTCGTGATGAGCAAGTACAGCATCTCCGGAATCCCAATCGTGAAAGATGAGAAACTCGTTGGCATTCTAACGAACCGAGATCTGCGCTTTGAACCGAATCTCGATTTGAAAGTCTCACAGATCATGACCAACGGTCGGCTGATCACCGTACCCGTTGGAACAACACTCGAAGAAGCTGAAGCTATTCTTCAAAAGCACAGAATCGAGAAACTGCCAGTAGTCGACAAAAATGGAAAGCTCAAAGGTCTTATTACGTTTAAAGACATTCAGAAAAAGAAGAAATTTCCAATCGCTTGCAAGGACAGGCATGGGAGGCTGCGCGTTGGTGCTGCAGTAGGAGTCACCGCTGACACTTTGGACAGGGTGGCCTTGTTAGCTGCTGGAAGCGTTGACTTGATAATCGTCGACACTGCACATGGCCACTCGCGAGGCGTCATTGAGACCGTGAAGCAAGTAAAACGAAAATATCCAGATCTAGAACTCATCGCAGGGAACGTCGGAACACCCGAAGGAACGCGAGACCTCATCAAAGCGGGTGCAGACGGAGTAAAGGTTGGGATTGGACCCGGTTCCATCTGCACGACGCGCGTCGTTGCCGGCGTTGGCGTTCCTCAGGTAACCGCTGTATTCGAGTGCTCGAAAGCTGCGGCGAAATATAAAGTTCCGATTATTGCGGATGGCGGTGTGAAACAGACAGGAGACATTGCGAAGGCAATCGCCGCCGGTGCAGACTCTGTCATGATCGGTGGGCTCTTTGCCGGACTGGAAGAGAGTCCCGGTGAAAAGATTCTCTACGAGGGACGTGCCTACAAGATTTATCGAGGGATGGGTTCGCTGGAGGCGATGAGGCAAGGGGGTAGAGATAGGTATTTTCAAGACGTTGAAGATGAACTGCAAAAGTTGGTTCCGGAAGGAATTGAGGGTAGAGTGCCATACAAAGGTTTCCTTGGCGAGGCGGTTTTCCAGATGGTCGGTGGACTTCGAGCTGCGATGGGGTATTGCGGGGCAAGAAATATTGCAGAGATGAAGCGCAAGGCAAAATTTATCCGTATGACGGAAGCTGGCCTTAAGGAGAGTCATC